>JANNYI010000370.1:0-33243 GCA_031410015.1 Betaproteobacteria bacterium
CGCGATTCCCGCTGCGGCGATGGCGTTGCTGATCGAGCTGGGCTTTCGCTATGGCGAGCGGTGGCTGCTGCCGGCGAGTCTGCGGCCCACGGTCAACGCATGAATTGCCGAATCGACCCGCACACCGATAGAAGCTGGCGCTCGTCCATGCGCCCGATGATGCCGCGAATGACAGGCCCGATGACTTGCAATGCACCGGCCATGCCAAGGTTCGCGGACTGCTGAAGGATGAAGCCCGCGCCGGACAACTTGAGCGGCTGCAGGAAATAGCAGTCCATGCCCGTGTTGGTCAACTCGACGACGACTTCCGCAAGTGCAACGCGGTGCTTCGCGGGATCCGGCGACTGCTCGAGCGTCAGGAGAACCGCGAGCGTTCTCGTGCGCAGCTCGTCATCGTGATGGAAGCGCAGAAACGGTTTCGATTTCGCACCGGGCTTGACACTTGGGCGCGGCGTTGTCGCAGCGGGCCGCTTCGCCGCAGTTTTCGACAATCGTCTAGCTCCGAAAGTGTTCGCGGACCTTTGCCGCAATCTGGGGCGCGGTCATCTTGTCGACTGTTTCAACGCCGACGATGTGTCCGCCAAGCCCCTGGCTCGCGAGGCGGCTTTTCAGCTCGCCCTTGGCCTCGCCCGGGCCAAAAACCAGGATGGACTCCGCATCGCGGACCTGCGCGATCACCTCGTCATAGTAGCGGTTGAGGTGAACCGTGAATTGCCGGTCGCGCTGGTCGTCGGCCGCGCCGTCGGCCGGCCTGTTGCCGCCGGAAAAGCGGACATGGGGCTCCATGCCCGATTCCACCCGACTGGTTGCCTCGCCATCGACGCCGACGAACACCAGGAATGCTTCTCTGTGATCAATCCACAAACCCACGTTTTGTTTCATTGCTGCCTCCCGTGCCGTCATCCGGCGAATCGCGAACGACAAGGTCAAATGCAGACTCGAGTGGCGTCCGTCGGTGCCTGCGTCATGACCGGGCGGTTGACGTGCATCAATACGCGTGCACTCCATCGCGCTATCTTGAAGATAGTACCGGGGTCGCGGCACCGCAAGCCGCAATGCAATGGAGGTTGACCATCATCAATACCGTAGAGGTTGTTTTCCGCGGCGTCGAGCGTTCCGCTGCCGTCGAAGAGCATGTCCGCGACAACGTGGCAAAGCTCGAGCGTCTTCATCACGAAGTCAGCAGCTGCCGGGTCACGATCGGGCTGCCGCAGCATAGTCAACAGCAGGGCAAGCTCTATGACGTGCATATCGAGCTGGCAGTCCGGGGAAAGGATCTCATCGTGAATCGCGCGACGGGGCAGGAGGACATGTACGCCGCGCTGCGCGATGCGTTCGACGCCGCGAAACGGCAATTGGATGACCACGCGCGCGCGCAACGCGGCGAGGTCAAGCACCACGACCAATGAACGTATTGATGCCTGCGTTGGCGCGATGTCCCCGGCAGCGGTCCGCTCTTCGTTCACCCCTGGAGCAAACGCGCGGGCGTGTCGAAGCGATGCGGCCATGATGCAGCCCGAATGCTTCATTGCCTATGCGCCGCGAGGCGGTGGGCTGATGTGCGCGGTGACCTGCATCGCCGACGAACGGGACGTGTCGGGCTGGTTCATCACAACAAGCTCGTCAAGTTCGATCGCGACAAGCCGGTGTGGACGTTTTATTCGCACGGCTTCAACGAGGTGCTGAGCTACGTGACCCCACGCTGGCCTCTCGACTACGGCGCGGAGTGAATCTGTTCTGTCCGTCCCCCGTGGGTCGCGTCGACCAGCGTCAGGCGGATGCGATGGAGTCGCTACTGCAGGGGGACCGGATGGTCGGGCATCAGCAGCTTCGAGATTTCCGTGATGAGCTCGTCGGCGGGATAGATCTTGGGTGGCGAGCCGGGGCTCAACCCGACGGTGACCACCAGTGACAATCCGGTCGACGGGTCAAAGGCGGTCGACGTGTGCATGCCCCAGTACGCGGCCCGCTGCACGACCCATGGCGGATAGACCAGCGTTCCGAGGCCGAAGTAGCGCTGCGCCGTATTGCCGCCCAACCCGACATTGACCGGCGCCAGGACCTCGCCTCGCATGGCCGGCGAGAGCAGCGAGCCGGTACCGAACGATCGGTTCCACGCGCCGAGATCACAAATGTTGGACGTCACCGCGGCCCACGAGACGAATGAGGGATTCCAATAGGTCGAGTCCTGAAAGTCGCCCTCCTGCAACGTGTGCAACACCGGCAGTTGTGGCGATGCGTCGAGCTGGAATCGCGTGTTGCGCAAGCCCAGCGGATCGAGCACCAACGCCTGCAGCTGCGCGGCGTACGGCTTGCCGCTGACCTTCTCCAGTACCGCGCCCAGCACCACGAAGTCGGTGTGCGAATATTTCCAGTCTTGTCCGGGATTGACGAACTGCGGCGTCTGGTAGGGCACGCGGCTGAACTTGATGAGGTCGTCCGCGGTCCAGACGCGGAGCGGGTTCGCCCCGACCGCGACCAGGAATTCCGGCGCGTTGATATAGTCGCCAAAGCCCGCGCTCGATGCGGCCAGCATTCGAACCGTGGCCAGGTCCGCGTGGGGATAGTCCGGATACCATTTCGAAACCTTGTCGCCCAGCGCCAGGCGGGCCGGATCCTGCTCGATCGTGCGCAGCAGCACCGTCGACAGCATCTGCCAGCCGACGCCGCCAATGCGAAAGTGCATGTCGGTGGTGGCAGGCACGCCGGGCGTCGATTCTCCGAGCGCGCTGCGATAGAGCGGCTTGCCGTCCTGATCGACGCTCAGGATGATCGCATTGAGCTGGTGTTTCGCCTTGATGCGTTCGAGCGTCGACGCGATCGCTGCGGCCGTGGCGGGCGAGGTGGCGACGACGGGAGCACAGTCCGCCACCACCGTGTCGTCGTTACACCCCTGAAGGGTGAGGACGCAGGCGACGGCCGCGAGGTACGCCGCGAGCTTGGTGCGAAGAGTCATGCGAATCCGTTACCGGGTATGCGCCGAGCCGAACCTGCAATCTGCCGGCGCCCCATTGTATTACGGCACGCGATCAAGCCGGTCTGCCACCCACGGCGGACAATCGCTCGCTACAGGAACAACGCGAATGGCAGCGCCGCCACTTCCTCGCACGGAGCAGCGGCGAGCGGGATGATGGGACTAAGCCCCCTGCTGCCCAATTTCAAAATTGGCCATGCGCTCCAAAGCACGCACCATGGCCGAATGGTCCCATCCTTTGCCGCCGTGAGCCGCACAGGCATTGAAGAGCTCCTGCGCGGTGGCGGTATTGGGCAGCGCAACCCCCAGGGCGCGCCCGCTCGACAACGCCAGGTTCAGGTCCTTCTGGTGCAGCTCGATGCGAAAGCCCGGATCGAAGGTGCGTTTGATCATGCGCTCGCCGTGCACTTCCAGAATTCTCGAAGACGCAAACCCGCCCATCAGCGCCTGGCGCACACGCGATGGATCGGCGCCCGCCTTGGCGGCAAACAACAGCGCCTCGGCCACGGCCTCAATCGTCAGCGCCACGATGATCTGGTTGGCCACCTTGGCCGTCTGGCCGTCGCCGTTGCCGCCCACCAACGTGATGTTCTTGCCCATCAACTCGAACAAGGGCCTCACCTTGGCAAACACTTCCTCCGTACCCCCGACCATGATGGAGAGCGTGGCGTTCTTGGCGCCCACTTCGCCGCCGGAAACAGGCGCGTCCAGGTAGGCGCAGGCCAGCGCGTTGATCTTCCTGGCGAACTCCTTGGTCGCAATGGGGGAAATGGAGCTCATGTCCACCACGGTCTTCCCGCATGAAAGCCCTGCCGCAACGCCTGCTTCGGCAAACAGGACCGCTTCGACGTCGGCCGTGTCGGGCACCATGATGAAGATGGTGTCCGCGCGCTGAGCTACCTCCCGTGCTGTAGCGCATCGGGTTGCGATGCTGTTGCCGATGGCGTCCGGCACACGCCCACGGGTGTGCACGAACAGTTCGTGGCCTGCCTTGGCAAGATGCTGCGCCATGGGAGAGCCCATGGTGCCCAGCCCGATGAATCCGATCTGTTGAGAGGTCAAAGTGATTTCCATTCCTGTGATGACTGGCGGCGAACGCCGCGTGGCGTTCCTGGTTCAGCAGCAGAGTTGCTGGCGCCAACGGAGGCCCGCGACGGTGGACGCGGCGGGCTTGTATTCGCAACCGACCCAACCGCTGTAGCCGATGGCGTCCAGGTGTTTGAACAACCAGGCGTAGTTGATCTCGCCGGTGCCGGGTTCATTGCGACCGGGGTTGTCCGCCAGCTGGATATGCGCGATACGCTCCAGATGCGTCTTGATGGTGGCGCCCAATTCGCCTTCCATTCGCTGGGCGTGGTAGATGTCGTACTGCAAAAAGGCGTTGTCCGCGCCGACCTCGTCCAGGACCGCCAATGCCTGCTGTGTGCGATTCAGGTAAAAGTTCGGAATGTCATAGGTGTTGATGGGCTCGATCAGCAATCTGATGCCCGCCGCACCCAGCTCTGCGGCCGCGTAGCGCAGGTTGCTCACGAAGGTCTGGTGGAGCATGTCGCTGGCAACATCTGCAGGCGCCTTGCCCGCGAGGCAATTGAGCTGCCCCACCCCCAAGGCCTGGGCGAAGCGTATGGCGGTGGCAACACCCGTGCGGAACTCCTGCACCCGGTCAGGCAAGCAGGCAATGCCGCGCTCACCGGCATCCCAATTCCCCGCGGGCAAATTGTGCAGCACCAGCTTGAGCCTGTGGGCATCAAGTCGCTGCCGGATGTCTTCGACGGCAAAGGCATAGGGAAACAGGAACTCCACCGCCTTGAAGTCGGCGTTGGCAGCAGCTTCAAATCGCTCCAGAAATGGCAGCTCCGTGAACAGCATGGTCAGATTGGCAGCGAGGCGGGGCATGGCCATCTCTTCCGTTCTGTCGTGGTCAGGGCTGACCCGTGTCAGTCCACTTTGATGCCTTGCTGCTGCACCACGCGCTGGTAGATCGCCAGCTCGTCCTGAATCTGTTTCTGGTACTCGGCGGCGGTGTTGCCCACAACGATGGCACCCGTGGCTTCAATGCGCTCTCTCACCCCGGGATCGGCCAGGGCGACCTTCACGGCCGCGTGCAATTTATCAACCACGGCCTTGGGCGTTCCCTTGGGGGCAGACACGCCCAGAAAGGACATGCGGTTGACCGAGCCCAGCCCCACCTCGGCAAACGTCGGTACGTCCGGCAGGCTGGCGAGTCGGTTGGGGGCCGACACCGCAATGGCCACGAGGCGCTTGTCCTTGATGAACGGCAGCGCCGAGGGGAGGTTGTCGACGATGATGGGCACCTGCCCTCCCACAACGTCGTTCAAGGCCGGACCGGAGCCGCGATACGCAATGTGGATGATGTCGACCTTGGCCTCGCTCTTGTACAACTCGGCCACCAGGTGACCCACGGTGCCCGGTCCGGCGCTGGCGTAGCTGTGCTTGCCGGGTTCCTTTTGCAGCAGGCTGGCGAAGCTCTTGTAATCCTTGGCCCCAAACGACGGATTGACGGCGATGACCATCGGCGTTGCGGCAACGTTGATGATGTGCACAAAGTCCGTGATCGGGTCATACGGCGTCTTGGGCGCAATCGCCGGGTTGGTTGCCATCGTCGAGACCGACGACATGAGCAGCGTGTAGCCGTCGGGCGCCGCTTTGGCAACTTCAAGCGCGCCGATGGCGCCGCCGGCGCCGCCCTTGTTTTCCACCACGACGGGCTGCCCCAATGCGGCACCCATCTTCACCGAGATCACCCGAGCCAGCAGGTCGGTCGTGCCGCCGGGGGCGAAGGGCACCACCAGGCGCACCGGCTTGGTGGGGTAGTCCTGCGCGACTGCAAGTCCCGGCAATGTCGCGGCGAGAATGGCCAAGGCCATCAGGTGGGGGCGAAGGTAAGTCATCGATGGTCTCCTGTTCGTCGGCAAGGATCGGGGGGATTCGATGTCCACCCCTTATCGCAGTCCATTGGCAAGCCTGCCCGAAACGCTTGCCAATCTTCCGGCAACGCGGTGGCTACGAGGAAGTAGCGTGCCGGGAATTACGGTTATTCTTTTCTGGAATATTGCGATCCACCAACGCTCGTGGTCTACTTTGACCGTGGATCGCTTTCAAGCAACGAAGCTCTTCATTCGCGTCGTCGATCTGGGCTCATTCAGCAAGGCGGCAGCCGATATCGGCATACGACAACCGGCGGCCACCAAACTTGTGGCACAGCTGGAACAGCGGCTGGGTTCGCGTTTGCTGCACCGAAGCACGCACGGCGTCTCGCCCACGGAGATTGGCGCCCTGTTCTACGAGAAGTGCAAGCTGATTGCGCACCATGTCGAGGAAGCGCAGACCGTCGCCGCGCTGATGCAGTCGCAGGTGCAGGGAGGCCTGCGCATCAGCATCACGATGGATTTCGGCAGGCGCGTCCTGACGCCGCTGGTGTTGCGCTTTCTTCAGGCCAACCCGAAGCTTCAGGTTGAACTGCTTTTTGACGACCACGTTGTGGACATGGTGGAGCAAGGCATTGACGTCGCCATTCGCATGGGGCGTCTGGCGGACTCCACCCTGGGCGCAAGCTATCTGGGTCTCAACCCCTGGTCGCTCGTTGCCGCGCCAGACTACCTGGCCCGCCGCAGCATGCCGAAGACTCCCGGCGATCTCGCGTCGCACGACGCACTGATCTGCAGCTCGGTACAAAGTGATTCGCGCTGGCACTTCATGGGCGCCAAGGGTGAGGCGGTGACGGTTCAGGTGAACGGACCGCTGCGTTCCAACAACAAGTCTGCGCTGCTGACGGCGGCTCAGGCTGGCTTGGGCATTGCCGTGCTGCCAACCTATGTGGCCCACCAGGCCATCGAGAGCGGTTCGTTGGTCTCGTTATTGAGCGACTGGACACTGCCCCCGCAGGAAGTGCATGCCGTATACCCATCGCCCCGCATGGTGCCTGCGAAAGTGAACCGGTTCATCGAATGGCTGCAAGCGCAAATGGGCGGGGCGTGGTGGACCACGCACTATTGAAACTCGAGCGCCTTCATCCCGAAATCAGTGGTTGCCGGGTCACGATCGGGTTGCCGCACAATCGTCAACAGCAGGGGAAGTGGTGCCGGTCCATCACAACAAGCTTGCCAGATTCGATCGCGACAAGCCGGTGCGGACCCTTTACTCGAGCGGCTTCAACGACGAGGTCCTGAATTACATCACGCCGCGCTGGCCGCTCGACTACGGCGCGGAGTGAGTCCGCCTGATCCGTCCCGTGGGTCGCTCGCGCAAACCTCGGGTAAGGCAACGCTCCCGGCATCAATTCGGTGAACACATCGAGACACTGTTGCCGTAGCACCGAGGCATCGATGGAGAAGCCGCCACCATGTTGCCCTTGCGCCATTTCCTGAGCGTCAGCGCCCGGCAGCAGGCCGCGGCGCACTAGGGTTCGCAACAAGCGTCGGCGCACCTGCGCCTGCGCCTGGGCGATGGCAAAAGGAATTGCAGCGCAGGCTCGGCAGAATCCGGGTTACCCCGACCCTTTGGCATTCCCACGGCCTGCTCGATCGCCATGAAGCGACCGTCCATCACCCGCAGGTCGGCACGGTCCTTGTGGCGATGCACGCCGCCACGCAGGCCGGCCGCAATCGATATGGACTCTTCCGACCCTTGGTGGAGGAGACCCGTCGATTACGTGGACCAAGGGGGCCGGTCGTACCCTATCGTAATGAGGGTAGCAACTGGGCATGCAGTTTCGGTACCATGCAGGACAACGCGTACAAACCATGATCAAGTCCACCGCTCCTGCGCTGCACAAGAACCACGACATCTATTTCGTGCCGGGGCTGCGCCGCGGCCTGCGCGTGCTCGAGATCCTCGCGAACGAAGAGCGGCCGATGTCGGTCGCGGATATTGCGAAGGAGCTCGACCTGACACGCTCGTCGGTGTTCCGGCTGACTTACACGCTGCTGCACATGGGCTTCGTCGAGGAAGTGCCCGGCTCGAAGCTGCTGACCCTCGGCCCGCGCGTGTTGAACATCGGCTACGCGTACCTCGCATCGAAGGACTTGATCGAGATCGCACGGCCGGAGATCGAGGCGCTGCGCGACCGCACCAGTGTCTCGTCGCATCTCGCCATCCTCGACCGCCGCGAGATCCTGTATCTCTCATGCATGCAGACGCGCTCCGGCTTTCTCAGCACGATGAACGTCGGCACGCGACTTCCGGCGTTCGGCACGCCGATGGGCTGGCTGCTGCTGTCCGAACTGTCGGCACGCGAGCTGGCGGACCTGTTCCCCGAGCCCACGTTCGCGCCGCTCACCGACCAGACGCCCCGCAATCTGCAGGTGCTCACGCAGCGTATTGCCGCTTCGCTGGCACAGGGCCACGCGATCAGCCACGGCGCCGTCGAACCCGGTGGCAGTTCGATTGCCGCGCCCATCCGCGACCGCAGCGGGCACATCGTCGCTGCGGTGGACATCTCCGGTCCGGATACCGCGTTCGATCTCTCGTTGTTTGCCACGCGCGACGTGAACGAAGTGGCGGACACCGCGCGCCGCATCTCCGTGTGCCTGGGTTACGTCGAGGGCCGGGATACCTGAACCCGCAAAACTGTGGAACCGCCCCTACGACGCGTTGGCCGGCACCTTCACCACGCGGGCCGGATCGAACAGCGGCAGCTCCGGTTCGCGGCCCAAGATCAGGTCCGCCATCAATGGCCCGATGCAGGGGCCGATCGTATATCCGCCGCGCACGCACGCCAGCACAAAGGCCCCCGGCACGCCAGGCAGCGCGCCGGCCAGCGGATAGTAATCCGGCACGAAGGCTTCGAAGCCCGTCCACGCGCGCACGGCACGCACGCCGGCCAATGCGGGCAGCGCGAAGCGCGCCAGCCGCAGGTTCTGCAACATCGTGTCCGCTACCACATCGCCCCGCCCCGCCTCGGGGCTGCCACGCCCCTGCCAGCCACCACCGATCAGGAACGTGCCATTCTCCTTCTGCTTCAGCGTCAGCAGGCCGGTGGCATGCCCGATCGCCGAATGCAGCAGCATCGGCCCCTTCTCCGTCACCGTCACGGTATTGACGCGTACGTCGATGGGCAACGTCACGTCGAGCATCGCAGCGACGGACTTCGTCCATGCGCCGCACGCCAACAGGACATTCGTTGCGTCAATGTTGGACGTGGCGGTTCGGACGGTGAAACCTGCACCACCGGCGTCGATCCCCACCACCGGCGCATGCTCGCGCGTCTCGATGGCGGCGTCGCGAAGCAATTGGCGCAGATAGACGCCACTGCGCGTCGAATCGGCGTGGCCATCTTCCGCGCAATAGCTGGCGGCCACCACGCGATCGCCAAGCGCGGGCTCTGCGGCATGGACCTGCGCCGGCGACACGAAGGTGATGGGAGCGCCGGCCTCCATCTTGAGTCGCATCCGTTCCTCGAGCAGCGCCTGCTCGCGCGCGTTGAACGCCAGCGTGTAGCCGCCGGTCCGGTGAAAGCCCACGGCGTCACCAGCTTGATGCCACCACTTGTGGCCGCGCAACGCGTACGGCATCAACGCCACGCGCTTGATCTGCAGCGACAGCGTGCCCGCATTCACGCCCGTGGCTTCGCTGCCGATGCCGCCGCGCTCCACCACCATCACGCGCATGCCGCCGGCAGCGGCGCGCAGCGCAGCGGTCACCCCCATGATGCCGCCGCCGACCACCGCCAGGTCGTAGCGTGTCATAGCGGGACCGGTTGCGCGATGGGTAGTGCGTCGTAGTCGAAGTCGCCCGCCAGCTGGTCGAGGGCCACGGGCCGCAGCGGCGGACGGCCGGTGGCCATGCCGACGGCGTCGCGGCTGGTGCCGGTGCGCAATGCAATCAGTCGCGCGGCAGCGTCCTCGCACAACCGCCCGCCGCACGGCCCCATGCCGCAGCGCGTCGCGGATTTGACTTCGCTCATCGTCGTGGCACCCGCGTCGACGGCCGCGTCGATCGTTGCCCGCGACACCTGCTCGCACAGGCAGACCGGCGTGCCGGGCGCCATGGCGGCGATGACGCCGTCGCCGCCCTCCGCCACCTGCGTCATGGCCCTGCCGAAACGCGCGGCGCGGTCGCGCGCGGCGTGGAGCGGCGTGGTGGCGCTCAGCGCCTCCGCCACCGACACCCGGCCGAGATGACGATCCACCGCCGCTGCAGCGACGCGACCGGACCACGGCGCAGCGGCCGCACCCGCGATGCCGGCCGCATCGCCGCACACGAAGAGCCCGGCAATCGATGTAGCCTGATGCTGGTCGGTTACCACATGCCATCCGCCACGTGCCGCGTCGAAGGCATGCGCGGCCCCGAGCAACCGCGTGATGTCGGTGGCGGGTTGCAACCCGAAGCCGAGGCAAACGGAGTCGCAGGCGATCGTGCGTTCACGCGTACCGGCACCCAGGCGACCCGCGGCATCGAGGGATGCCACGACGACGCTGCTCACGACCGGATTGCCTTCAATGCGCCGCACTGCACTCGCATGCAGCATCGGCGTGCGGCTGCCCAGCAGCGTGGCCATCCATCGCGCGCCGCGCGCCAGCAGATCGGGCCGCGAAGCCAGGCTCCGCCAATCGCGCAACCAGCGCATTCGGGGCTGCAGGTCCACCACCGCGGCGACCCGCCCACCACCGTGAATGATGCCCGCCGCCACCGCGAGCAGCAGCGGACCCGCGCCAGCCACGACGACATGGCGCCCCGGCAACATGCATTGCGCTTTCAGCAGCACGGTGGCACCGGCCAAACCGATCACGCCGGGCCGGTCCCACCCATCGATGGGAATGTGACGCTCCACGGCGCCGCCCGCCACGATCAATGCGCGAGTGGTGAGCGTGACGGGGCCGGACACGTGAACCGCATGGACGGCGAATGACGCGGTATTTCGCTCGACCTGCCACACGCGGTGGCCGAAGCGCGCGTCAACATGGGACGCTGCAAGTGCCGCCCGCAGCGCGTCGCCCGCAGCGCGCTCCGGCGTCGCTTTGGACGCACGAATGCCAGTCGCCACGCGATAGACCTGTCCGCCTGCGGACAGCGCTTCATCCACCAGCAGCACCTTCAGGCCGCGCCGCGACGCCTCGACCGCCGCGGCAGCCCCGGCGGGTCCGGCACCCAGCACGATCACGTCGAGAAGGGCGCTCATGTTCGCGTGCGCACGTCGAGTCCCGCCCTTACCAGCACGCGGCACGCCTCAACCCGCGCGCCATCGACCTGCACCACGCACTGCTGGCATACGCCCATCGCGCAGAACAGCACGCGATACGGCGGGCCATCCTCGTGCAACCCCGCATGGGTTCGAATACCACCTGCCCAAAGCGCTGCAGCCAGCGACTCGCCTTCGTGCGCTTCGACCTCGCGTCCATCGCACTGGAACGACACGCGCGGTCCGCGTTCCACGCCATCGGTGATGCGCAAGTCGGTCGACGTCATCGCAGTCCCCACGCGCAGGTAGCCACGCTGCGCGAAGCATGCTTCAATCGGCGCAACAAAATCGAGGAGTGCATCGGTGAACGCATCAAGACGTTGGCAGCAACGGCCGCCCGGATCCAACTGGGGCGATTTCGGTGACGACGATCAGCGCGGAAGACTCAACCTGATCACGCCGGAAAAGGTGCGGCAAGCGGTGCTGGAGGTGCGCGAAGGCCGTTCGTTCTGCCTGTCGTTGCCGCTCGATCGGCCGGGCGGCAACTACCACGACCTGCAGCGCCGCCCGCCGCGCCTGCAGCCCATGGTGCGCCACGGGCGCGTCAAGTACAACCTGCACGCCAACCCGGACCATCCGGATGTCTTCAGCGACGATGCCGTGCTGCTGTACAGCCAGTTCTCCACGCAATGGGATTCGCTGGCGCATGTCGGTTCGATGTTCGATGCCGATGGCGACGGAGTGCCGGAAGTGCGCTACTACAACGGCTACCGCGGCGGCGTGGATATCGGCGCCGACGTGCCATCGGCAGACGGCGCGTGCACGCAACCGTTTGCGGGCGCGCGGGCGCTGGGCATCGAGAACATGGCGGAATCGTGCGTGCAGGGACGCGGCACGCTGGTGGACCTGCGTCGCATGTATGGCGACACGCGCCGCGCAGTCAGCTATGACGACCTGATGCGCGCGTGCGACGCGCAGGGTGCGCACGTCGAGCGCGGTGACATCCTGTGCCTGCACACCGGCCAGACTGCCGTGCTGCTGGAGCAAGGCGCCACCCCCGCCCCCAGCGCGCTGGATGGCATGTTCTGCCATCTCGACGGCTGCGACACGCGGCTGCTGCAATGGATCGACGACTGCGGCGTGGCGGCGATCGCTGCGGACAACTTCGCGGTGGAAGCGGTGCCGCCCACGCGCCGCGACAAGGGGCAGGCCTACGAGCGCCTGCATGAGCTGTGTCTCTTCAAGCTGGGCATTCCGCTGGGCGAGCTGTGGTACCTGGCCGAACTGGCCGCGTGGCTGGGCGCGCATCAGCGTGCCCATTTCCTGCTGACCGCGCCGCCGCTGCGGCTGCCCGGCGCGGTGGGCGCCCCGGTGACGCCCGTCGCCACGGTGTAGCGGCCGCGGGAGGCCTGTAGGCGAGGCTTCAGCCTCGCGGGTCTGATGCAGCGATCTCCCTGCGAGGCTGAAGCCTCGCCTACCGTTCGCGCAAGTCACGCCTCCTTCACCATCAGTTCTTCTTCATCGCCGCGGTGGCCTTGATCATCGGCCCCCAGCGCGCTTGCTCGTCCAGCACCAGCTGGGCCAACTCCGCCGGCGTGGACAACTGCGGCGCGATTCCAAGCGACACCAGCCGGTCCTTGATTTCGGGCTTGGCCAATGCGGTACCCAATGCATCGCGAATCTTCGTTATCACATCGGACGGCGTGCCGGCGGGCGCATACATCGCGAACCAGGCGTACATCTCCGCACCGGCCAGCCCCACTTCGGTCACCGTCGGCACATCCGGCATCTGTGGAATGCGCTCCTTCATGGCCACGGCCAGCGGCCGGATCTTGCCGGCCTTCCATTGCCCGACCAGCGGCGGCAGCCCAGCGGGAAAGATCTGCACGTCCCCGGCCAGCAGGGCCACCAGTGCTTCCTGCGTACCCTTGTACGGCACGTGCACCAGATCGACCTTGGCCACGCTGCGCAGTGCCTCGCCACCCAGGTGATTGGTGCTGCCGATGCCATCCGACGCATAGTTGAACTTGCCGGGCTGCGCCTTCGCCTGCGCCACAAACTCCTGCATCGTCTTGGCCGGATGGTCCCCGCTGACCCACAGCACGATCGCGCTGCTGCCGAAGAGCGCGATGGGCGCCACATCCTTCACCGGATCGTACGAAAGATTGTCGACCAGGAAGCCGTTGATCGCCAGCGGACCGCGCGCGCCGATGCCGATCGTGTAGCCATCCTTTGGCGACTTCACGACGGAATCGACGCCGATGTTGCCGCCCGCGCCCACCTTGTTCTCGACGACCACCGGTTGCCCCAGCGCATCGCCCATCGGTTGCGCGATCAGCCGCGCGATGATGTCGATGGAGCTCCCTGGCGGGAACGGCGCCACCAGCTTGATCGGCTTCGTGGGCCACGCCTGGGCCGCCACGCCGGTGGCCACGACCAGCATCGCCGCACAGCCTGCCTGCAGCACTCGCTTCAATGCATTCATCCGACGCTCCTTGCCTCAAGGTTTGAACTCGATGCGCTGCCACCCCCCGAGGGTGACGGCAACCCCAACATGGCACGTGCTTCCGCCGTGGACGCGATGTCGCCGCCCAGGCTGCGCACGATGCCCACAGCCTTTTCCACCAGTTGTGCATTGCTGGTGGCGAGAACGCCGCGATCGAGATAGACGGTGTCTTCCATGCCGATGCGAATGTGGCCGCCCAGCAGCCACGCCTGCACCAGCATCGGAAACGCCATGCGGCCGATGCCGAAGGCGGTCCACTGCGCGTCGGGCGGCAGTCGCGACACGAAGTACTGCATCGTCTGCGCATCGGCCATCGCGCCGAAGCGCACGCCCAGCACGATGTTCCACATCAGCGGATTGCGCAGCGCGCCGCGCTCGAGGAAGTTCATCGCCATCTGCAGGTCGCCGGTGTCGAAGAGCTCGATTTCCGGCATCACGCCGGCCGCGTAGATGCGCTGCGCCATGATCTCCAGGTTGCGCGGTGTGTTGATCACCACCGCGGCGCCCGAGAACATCGTGTTGAAGTCGAGCGTGCACACCTCGGGGCGCAAGGCCTCCACATGCGCCACGCGCTTCTCCGGTTGCGTCAGTGTCGAGCCCGGCGCCGCCATGCGCGGATCGTCCAGCGAGGGAATGTAGCGGCCGCCCTCGCCCGTCGAGAGATTCAGGATCACGTCCACACCGGAAGCGCGAATTCGCGACACGATTTCGTCGAACAGGTCGGCGCGCATCGTGCCCTTCCCCGTCTCCGGGTCGCGTGCATGCAGATGCACGATAGCCGCGCCTGCACGGGCTGCGTCGACGGCGCCTTGCGCAATCTCGGCGGGAGTCACCGGCAGGTGCGGATTCTGTTCGCGCGTGGTCAGGTTGCCAGTGACCGCACAGGTGAGAATGGATTTGGCACGCATCGCAGGTCCCATGTTCAGTTCCGTCCTGCGTCGACGCGCATCCGCTCGCCGGTGATGGCCGCCGACGCCGGGCTGGCCAGGAACAGTGCCGCTGCCGCCACTTCCTCCGGCTCCACCCACCGCCGCAACGACGCCTTGTCCGTGTACTGAACACGAATGATGTCCTCGGCGGTGCGGCTTTCCGCGTTGACGCGCGCCGCGATCACGCGCTGCATCAGCGCGCCATTCACCGCGCCCGGGCACAGCGCATTGACGCGGATGTTGTCCACGCCCACTTCCTGCGCCACCGCGTCGGTGATGCCGATGACGGCATGCTTGCTGGCCGTGTAGGCTGCCCGCATCGGCGTGCCGCGCAACCCCATCAGCGACGACATGTTGATGATCGAGCCGCCGCCACGCGCGCGCATACGCGGCACCGCGTACTTGATGCACAGCAGCGTGCCACGCACGTTGATGGCCATTGTCTCGTCCCACGCCGCGATGTCCATGTCCGCCGCGCGCGACACGGGACCGGTGATGCCGGCGTTGTTGACCAGGATGTCGAGCCCATGGAACGTGCGGTCGACTGCCTGGAACAACGCGGCCACCGACGCTTCGTCGGCGACATCGGCCTGGATGGGCGTGGCGCCGATCGCCTGGGCCACCGCCTCCAGCTTCTTCGCATCACGTCCGGTGATCGCCACCTTCGCGCCCGCCGCGATGAACGCGCGCGCAATCGCTTCGCCGATGCCGCTGCCGCCGCCGGTCACCAGCGCGATTTTGCCTTCCAAAGGCAGGGCAGAACTCATGTCGCCACGACCTTCCGGAACGCCGCGAGCAATGCGTCCACGTCAGCCCGCGTCGTCACCGTCGACACGCAACCGGACATCGTCGTCGTCAGCAGAAAGCCTTCGTTCAACAGCGCCAGCGAGGCCAGCGCCTCCCACGCCTTGTCGCTGGTGGCGGCGTCGCGGTAGTCGTGCAGCGTGCGCTCTGTGGCGGTCACTTTAAATAGCGACCCGGCTCCGGTGACCTGCAACGGCATGCCGGCGGTGATGCGCGCCAACCCGTCGCGCGCGTACTGGCCCAGCGCCGCCAGGTCCGCGAACACGGCCGGGGTCAGGGCGTCCATCGTCGCCTGTCCTGCCACCGCCATCGTCGGATTGCCGTTGAACGTACCCGCATGCGTCACGCGCAGCGCGAGCCCGGGCGCCGACAGCGCCATGATGTCCGCGCGTCCCGCCACCGCGCCCACTGCGAAGCCGCCACCGATGATCTTGCCCAGCGTCGTGACATCCGGCGTGATGCCCATCAGGCCCTGGGCGCCGTGGTATCCCACGCGAAACGAGATCACTTCGTCGAAGACCAGCACGATGCCGTAGCGATCGCAGAGCGCCCGCGCTTCTTCCAGGAACTCGCGTTGCGGCAGCAGCAGCCCGATGCGGTTGGCCATCGGCTCCACCAGCAGGGCCGCGATCCGGTCGTGATGCTTTTCCACGTACGCGCGGAGCACGTCGGAATCGTTGAACGGCAATACCGTCACGCGATCTTCCCTACCGACGAGGCCCGAGGTTTCAGCGACCGGCAACGGCGCATCGTGCGCGCCCACCTGGTCGAGACGCGGGCTGACCGACCAGCTCACGTCGTCGTAGGAGCCGTGATAACTGCCCTCGAACTTCACGACCAGCGAGCGCTGGCGGAAGGCACGCGCAAAGCGCACGCCCATCATCACCGCTTCGCTGCCGGAGTTCGCGAAGCGGATGCGCTCGGCGCTTGGAACGCGCGCGATCAGCGTTTCCGCCAGCGCGATTTCGTGTTCCGTCGGCGCGTAGTACGCCGTGCCCTTGCGCAGTTGCGCCGACGCCGCCTCGATCACCGCCGGATGCGCATGGCCCAGCGGCAGCGACGTGGCGTTGAACCAGAAGTCGGTTCGCGTGCGGCCATCCACATCCGTCAACGTGGCACCACGCCCTTCGGCGACGAACGTTGGATAGGGTCCACGCATGACCGCATCGCGCGTATAGCCGCCTGGGAACACGTGGGATGCGCGCTCGAACAAGGCGGCCGACTTCGCCGTTTCCGTGCGGAAACGCTGTTCAATACTCGACTTGCGCGACGTCAATGCGCGATAGAAGTCGGTGGCTTGTGGTTTTTGTGCGACGGCTGCAGTCACGTCCATGCTCCTTGGTCGATCGGATCAGGCGGCGCGGATCTGCGCGCCTGCACCAGGCAACAGCCCTTGCGCCGTCATCGTCTTGCGCAATGTTTCGCGCTGCGCGGCATCCAGCGGGCGAATCGGCTCGCGCGTGGGGCCGCCTGGCCGCCCCAGCAGATCGAGCGCGGCCTTGATGCTGGCCGGGAAAGTGCCCAGTCCGAAGTAGGAACTCAGCATCTGTTCCATCGCCGCCTGGATGCGGCGCGCTGTGTCGAAGTCACCGGTGGTGGCCGCCTGATAGAACTCCATCGATCGCTTGCCGAACACCGGCGTGCCGGAATCGATGTAGCCCACGGCGCCTTCGCACAATGCGGCCATGCCAAAGAAACTGGCATAACCCGCGAACACGCTGATGCGATCGCGGGTACGGCGAATCACCGACGACAATAGGCCCCAGTCCTTCGAACTTTCCTTGATGCCGATCACGCGCGGGTGATCGGCCAGCCGATCCACCATGTCCACCGTGAAGCCCACGCCGGTGCGGCGGGGAATGTTGTAGAGCAGCACCGGCAGCGGCGATGCCGCCAGCACCTTGCGGTAATGCTCCATGATCTCCTCCGGCCCCGGCATGATGTACCAAGGGGGCGACACCATCGCCACCGCGCAACCTGCGGCTTCCGCCTGCTTGATCTTGCCCAGCACTTCGCCCGAGGTCTGCGCGCTGCAACCGGCAACCACCTTCACGCGGCCGCGCGCGGCTTCCACCGTCGCGCGGAACACCGTCGCGCGTTCATCGGTGGTGAGCGCCCAGCTCTCGCCGGTGCAGCCGTTGACGACGAGACCGTGCACACCATCGCCGATGACCACTTCGGTGAGGCGCCCCAGCGCGTCAACGTCGAGTGCGAGGTCATCGCGGAAGGGGGTGGTCAGCGCTGGCCACACGCCACGGAAGTTAGGGTCCTTCATCGGGAATCTCCTTCGCGTCGCCCTTGGGCGAGGGGTGAATGTGCAGGCAGCTTGTCGAACAGTTTACTGACAAAACTATCGTTTGCAAGTAAAACATGCACTCCGCGACTCAACGCCGTGGCCGACAGATCGATTCCAACCTGCCAGAAGTTGCAACCGTGCATTGGCCCCGATCCTTGGGGGCGATACGCCGTGGCGGGGATTACCGATGTGCAGCCACGTCCCCTACCCTACACGGTCCGGCAGACCCCTTCGACGATCCGCCAGCCACGGACGCAGCCATGCCAACCCGTTCAGCGTGCCTTGCGCCGGCCGGTACTCACACCCCACCCAGCCGTCATAGCCCCATGCGTCCAGCCGCCCGAACAGCCAAGGATAATTGACCTCGCCGGTGTTGGGCTCGTGACGGTCCGGCACGCCCGCGATCTGGATGTGGCCGATGTGCGGAAGGAAGTGCTGGAGCTTGTGGGCGAGGTTGCCCTCGGTGATCTGCGCGTGATACAGGTCGAATTGCATCCGGAGGTTCGGCGCTCCCACCTCACCCAGGATCGCATGGGCATCCGCCTGGTGTGACAACAGGTAGTGCGGCGCATCGCCCGCGTTCAAGGGTTCGATGAGGATGGTGACGCCCTGCGTGGCAGCTTGCGCACAGGCCCATCGCAGCTGGTGGAGGTAGAGCTTGCGGCGCCGGTCGCGTTCGCCGGCATCCGCATCCGCTGGCACGTTGCCCGCCATCACGTGAAGCCGCGAGCACTGCAGCGCCTGCGCGTAGCGCAACGCGGTGTCGATGGATGTCGCGAATTCCGTCTCGCGACCCGGCACGCTCGCGAGGCCACGGTCTCCCGCCGCATGATCGCCGGGCGGTGCGTTGAAGAGCACCACGTCGAGCCCGTGCTCGCGAACCCGCTGCGCGATACCGGCAGGTTCGAATGCATACGGGTACGCAAATTCCACCGCGCGGAATCCGGCCGCCGCGGCAGCGCCGAAGCGCGCCGGGAAGTCGACTTCGGTGAACAGGAACGTGAGATTGGCGGAGAAACGCGGCATTCTTGCAGCGGCAGGCTAAGCCGACGGCTGGCCCGTGAGGGCGGCAGGCGCCGGGGCCAGGACCCCACAGGCCTGCAATGCGTTCGCGACGCGCGCCAGATCCGGTCCGCCCAGTGCCATCACGGGCTCGCGCGGCACGCCGGCGGGCTGTCCGATCAGATTGAGCGCGGCCTTGAGTGCGGCGGGCCAGGTGCCCGTCCCCATCAGGGTTTCGTACAGCAGCGTCAGCTGGTTGTGCACGCGCGCGTACTCGGCGTCGGGGGCGCGGGTGGCAATCTGGACGAGGCGCGCCGCACTGGGACCGAGCAGCTCCGGACCCGTTGCGATGTAGCCGTGCGCGCCCAGGGCCAGGCCGGGAAGGATGTAATGGCAGGGGCCGACCATGATCGCCAGGCGGTCGCGGAAGCGCTTGATCAGGTGCGTGTGGTGAAAGAAGTCGCGACTCGCTTCCTTGATGCCGACGATCGGGGCGACCTTCATGATCGCATCGAGGTCGTCGAGTGAAAGTTCGATTCCGCTGCGGCGCGGCGAGTTGTAGGCAACGATGGGAAGGGGCACCGCACGCGTCAACGTGTCGAATCGCCGCACGAGTTCATCGCGCGTTGCCTTGAGCACGTAGGGTTGCGGCAACACCAGCAACCCGTTGGCCCCGGCATCCGCAGCGGCCTTCGCGTAGACGATGGATTGCCGGGCACTGGGCGCACTGGCGCCAGTAAGCACGGGAACCCGGCCGGCGGCGCGGTCAACGGCAAGGCGCGTCAGCAGCGCCCGTTCGGTGGCATCGAGGTTCCACGATTCGCCGTTGTCGCCGGCCACGCAGATGGCTTGCGCGCCGAGCCCGATCAGCCAGTCCACCATGTCGCCGTAGGCATCGCGCATGATTTCGCCGTCGGGCGCAAAGGGCGTCACGATGGCAGGAACGAAGCCCTTGAGCGTGTGGCGCGAAACAGTGGTGTTCATGTGGGGACCTCGGTGGTGGGGGGCGCGTCGAGCAATGCCGTCAGGTCGGCGACATAAATCGACGCGCTCTGGGCTTCGGTGATGTACAGGCGGCGCCCGGCGTGGTCGAAGGCGACTGCCGTGGTCCAGTTGCCGCCGGGCGTGCGGATCCGTGCGATCGGGTCGCCGAGGGCATCGAACAGCCATGTCCGCCCCACCTGGCCATGCGCGACGGCCAGATGTCCGTCGGCGTTGACGTCAAGTCCGTCGGGTCCCAGGCCGCCGGACAGTTGCACGTAGGTGCCCGCCATGGGTAGGAGCGGGTCGGGTGCGTCCGCCAGCAGGCGCCAGACCGCATTGGCGCGCGTGGCGGCAACGAACACGAATTTGCCGTCGGGACTGAGCGCCACGCCGTTGGGATAGGGCACATTGACCAGCACGGGCTGCGCCGCAGAGGCGCCGGCGCGCAGCCGATACAGGCGCCCGGTGGGATCGGTCAGGCTGCTGCGGCCGGGATCGGTGAACCACAGGTCGCCGTTGGCGGCCCGTACCAGATCGCCCAGACCGCGGAAACGCTCGGCGTTGACGCCTTCACACACGACCTCCATCGTCTGCGCAGCGACGTCGAGCCGCATCAGCCCGTGGCGATAATCGGCGACCATGATCGTGCCGTCGGGCATGTGCGCCAGGCCGTGGGGCTGCCCGTCATATTCATAGGCGACGCTCCAGTGCCCGCCGCCATCGATCGTGAAGATCCGGCCGTACGGGACATCGACGCACCACAGCGTGCCAAGCGCGTCGAAACGGGGTGCCTCGAGGAACGAGTGCAGCCGTGCGCCCGGTCGGGTGACGCGCACCCATTCGTTGGGTTCGCCACGGTAATGAAGGTCGACCGGCAACGAGGTGAAAACCTTGGCCTCGATATCGGTCCATATCGACGGGTTCATCCGGTTGTTTGTACCGAGTGTTGATTTGTCTGTCAACGAATGTTTTAATGGCAAAACATATTGTGCGGTTGTGGACATGCTTCACCGCTGTGCAGCTTAGATCCTTCCGCCGATCCATCCGCCGCAGCCCGGCGCCCGAAGGCTCCACATCAGGTCCACATGAGCGGCGTCCTGCATCGAAACTTCCGCCAGACCCTCAGCTATGCCGTGGGTGGCGATGGCTGCTACCTGATCGACGAAAAGGGCAAACGGTACATCGACGCGTCCGGTGGTGCGGCAGTGTCGAGTCTCGGGCACTCGAATGCCCGCGTGATCGACGCGATCCAGCGGCAGGTGGCGCAACTACCGTACGCCCATACATCATTCTTCACCAATCATCCGGTCGAAGTACTGGCCCGCCGTCTGATCGATCGCGCGCCGGTCGGCTTCGGGCCCGGACGCGCCGCCTTCGTCGGCAGCGGTTCGGAGGCCATGGAGGTGGCACTCAAGCTCGCCCGCCAGTATTTCGTCGAACGCGGCGAGCCGGAACGCAGCCACTTCATCGCGCGGCGGATGAGCTACCACGGCAACACGCTGGGCGCCCTGGCGGTGGGCGGGCATTTCCAGCGGCGCGCCATGTATGCGCCGATGCTGATGCCCGTATCCCACATCGCCCCCTGTCATCCCTATCGCTTCCGCGCGGCGGGGGAGTCGGAGGCGGCGTACGCGCTGCGCAGCGCTAACGAACTGGAGGCCGCCATCGAAAGCGCAGGCGCCGGGCGCGTGGCAGCCTTCATCGCCGAGCCCGTCGTGGGTGCGACGCTGGGTAGCGTGCCCGCGGTGACGGGATACTTCCGGCGCATTCGCGAGATCTGCAATCGCCACGGGGTGCTGTTCATTGCCGACGAAGTCATGTGCGGCATGGGCCGTACCGGATCGCTGTTCGCGATGGAACAGGAGGGCGTGTGTCCCGATCTCATCACCCTCGGCAAGGGACTGGGCGCAGGCTACCTGCCCATCGGCGCCACGCTGGCGTCGGCGCGCGTCGTCGAGGCGATCGAACGCAACTCCGGCGTGCTGGCCAACGGCCACACGTACATGAGTCACGCGGTGGCCTGCGCGGGGGCGCTGGCCGTACTCGACTGCATGGATGACGAGCTTCTGGCCAATATCAGGGAGCAGGGCGCGCGCCTCAGGCAGGCCCTGGAGACGCGCTTCGCCGCGAATCCGCAGGTCGGGGATGTCCGCGGCCGCGGCCTGTTCCAGTCGGTCGAACTCGTGGCTGACCGTGCCACGGGCAGGCCTTTTCCACCAGGACGCGGGCTGGCCGAGCGACTCCGTACGGTGGCGCTCGACCATGGCCTCGTCTGCTATCCCTCGAGCGGGAGTTTTGATGGTGAAGCAGGAGAGCATGTCCTGCTGGCACCGCCATACATCGTCACCAGCGCGCAGATCGACGATATTGTCGACCGGCTCGGCCAGACGCTGGATCAAGTGTTGCCCGGCGCCGGACGCGAAGCGCTTCGCGCGGACGCGTGATCGGCCACACCGGCCGTCAACCCACCCACGACGCTGGCACGAACGCCGCCGTCGCCACTGAATCGTAATTTCGAACAGGAGTGCAGATGAAGATGACGATGGCTGGTTTGAAGTTTGCCGCGGGGCTGTTCCTGGTCGTGCAACTGACGGGGACAGCGTTGGCACAGTCGTGGCCCGCGAAGCCGATTCGCCTGATCTCGCCGTTTTCGGTGGGCAGCACGGTGGACCTCCAGGCGCGCCTGATGGCGGGGCCGCTCGGCGAAGTGCTCGGGCAGACGGTGGTCGTCGAGAACAAGGGCGGCGCCGGCGGTGCGATCGGGCTCGACTTTGTCGCGAAATCCGCGCCCGATGGCTATGTGATCGGCATTGGCACCACGGGTCCGATGTCGATCAATCCCTACCTGGTTGGATCGAGCGTTCCCTACCAGCCGAACCGGGACTTCGCCCCCGTCGCACAATACGGCGTCGGCCCGAATGTGCTGGTGGTCAACGCGACGATTCCCGCCCGCTCGGTGGCCGAACTGGTGGCACTGGCGAAGGCCAAGCCCGGCACGCTCAGTTACGCATCCTCCAGCGGGATCGGCAGCACCGCGCATCTTGCCGGCGAACTGTTTGCGTCGGTGGCGCAGATCGACATCACGCACATTCCCTACAAGGGCAACGCCGAAGCGGTGAATGCGCTGCTGGGCGGTCAGGTGCAGATGCTGATCTCCGGTCTGCCGCCGATGCTCGCGCACATCCAGTCGGGAAGGATTCGGGCGCTGGTCGTTTCCGGCGACCAACGGATGGCGCAGCTCCCCGACGTACCCACTGCGGTCGAGGCAGGGTTCAAGGACCTCGACGTCACCGCCTGGTACGGCGTGATTGCACCCGCGGGCACGCCCCCGGAGATCGTTGCAAAGTTGAACGATGCGATCCGGCGCGTGTTGGCGCGCCCGGACGTGCGGGAACGGTTCCTCGCCACCGGGACGGAACCGAAGGTCACCTCGCCCAAGGAATTTGCCGACCTCATCCGCAGTGACGGCGAGCGCTGGGCGGCCGTGATCAAGAAGGCCAACGTCAAGGCCGAGTGAGCGGCGGCTGTCTGCGGTGCCGGCTCGCGAGCCGGGAACATGTCGCCAGGGCTTACGGTCACGCTTGGTAAAATGCGCACGTCCCGCACGCGATGGCGTGCTGCCGCGAGAAGTCCGCAACGATGAACAAGTCCGACAAGCGGATCCGGCGCACCAGCTGCCGCAGCGATTAGGTCGTGCGGCAGAGGTAGGTTGGCAAAACAGCCCGCGGCGGCTTCGGATCGCCGGGCACCGGCTGCCTCGTCAACGGCTCAGGGGCCACAGTCGTTGCCCACAACCGTCCCTGGGTAATTACCGCGGCCCGTTCGCGTTCGATCGCGGTCCAGTCGGTGAGCCTGCCGTTGGGAAGAGCGGCTCCTGACTTACTAGACGTCCAGGTTGCGCACGCCCAGCGCATTGCTCTCGATGAAGTGCCGCCGCGGTTCCACGTCCTCGCCCATCAGCTTGGAGAAGATGTCCTCCGCCGCGAGCGCATCCTCGATCTGCACCCGCAGCAGGCGCCGCACCTTCGGGTCCATCGTGGTTTCCCACAACTGCCCCGGATTCATTTCGCCGAGGCCCTTGTAGCGCTGGATGGTGGTGCTGTTGCGCGCTTCGTTGAGCAGCCAGTCGAGTGCATCCTTGAACGTCTTGATGGCCAGTTGCTTCTCGCCGCGCTTGATGACCGCACCCGGCTGGATGATGCCCTGCAGCACGTCGGCGGCGGCGCGAATCTGCGCCGCGTCGCCGCTGGCCAGGAAATCGGCGTCGATGCCGGTGACGTGCGGCGTGCCGTGATGCACGCGCTTGACCACGAGGCGGCGGCTCTCCGCCGTGGCGTCGTAGCGGGCCTCGACGGTGACTTCCGGGTTGCCGATGGCGGCCTCGAGCGTGCGCGCACTGACCAGCGCGGTGGCCTCGTCGGTGAGATCGATACGCGCGCCATTCAACAGCGCGTGCAGCGCGGCCGAATCGATCACGCGCGACAGGCGCTCGATCACGGCCTCGGCCAGCAGGAATTCGCGGGCGATGCTGGCAAACGTTTCCACGACCAGCGCTGTCTTGCCGGCGCCGGGAATAAGCTCCGCGCCCTTCAGCGCGAACTTGAGCAGATGCTGCTTCAGCTCGTGGTCGTCCTTGAGATAGACCTCTTCCTTGCCCTGCTTGGCCTTGTAGAGCGGCGGCTGCGCGATGTAGATGTAGCCTTTCTCCATCAGCACCGGCATCTGCCGATAGAAGAACGTGAGCAGCAGCGTGCGGATGTGCGAGCCGTCGACGTCGGCGTCGGTCATGATGATGATGCGGTGATAGCGCAGCTTGTCGGGGTTGAACGCGTCCTTGTCTTCCTTGTCCTCGGACGGGCGGCCGAAGCCCGCACCCAGCGCGGTGATCAGCGTGACGATTTCCTGCGAGCCCAATACCTTTTCGACGCGCGCGCGCTCGACGTTGAGGATCTTGCCGCGCAGCGGCAGGATGGCCTGGAATTTACGATCGCGGCCCTGCTTGGCGGAGCCGCCGGCGGAATCGCCCTCGACCAGGTAGAGCTCGCACAGCGATGGATCGCGCTCCTGGCAGTCGGCGAGCTTGCCGGGCAGGCCCATGCCGTCCAGCACGCCTTTGCGGCGTGTGAGTTCACGTGCCTTGCGCGCGGCCTCGCGGGCGCGGGCGGCATCGACGATCTTGCCGCAGATGATCTTGGCGTCGATCGGGTTCTCGAGCAGGAACTCGGACAGCTTGGCCGACACCACTTCCTGCACGATCGGCTGCACTTCGGACGAGACCAGCTTGTCCTTGGTCTGCGAGCTGAACTTGGGCTCGGGCACCTTCACCGACAGCACGCAGGCGAGGCCCTCGCGCATGTCGTCGCCGGTGGTCTCGACCTTGGCCTTCTTGGCGATCTCTTCCTTCTCGATGTAGCTGTTCAGCGTGCGCGTCATCGCCTGGCGCAGCCCCGTCAAGTGGGTGCCGCCGTCGCGCTGCGGAATGTTGTTGGTGAAGCACTGCACGTTCTCGGTGTAGGAATCGTTCCACTGCATCGCCATCTCGACGATGACGCCGTCCTTTTCGCCGGTGGCGTGGAAGACCTTGGGATGCAGCACCGACTTGGCGCGGTTCATGTACTCGACGAAGCCCTTGACGCCGCCGGAGTAGGCGAAGTTTTCGGACTTGCCGTCGCGCTGGTCGATCAACTCGATCTTGGTGCCATTGTTGAGGAAGCTCAACTCGCGGATGCGCTTGGCCAGAATTTCGAAGTGAAATTCGACGTGGGTGAAGGTTTCGGTGGAGGCCATGAAATGGACCTCGGTGCCGCGGCGGTCGGACGGACCCACCAGCACCAGCGGCGCCACGGCCTCGCCGCGACGAAACTCCATCTGGTGAAACTTGCCGTCGCGCCAGATCTTGAGCTTGAGCCAGTCGGACAGCGCGTTGACCACCGACACACCCACGCCGTGCAGGCCGCCTGAAACCTTGTAGCTGTTGTTGTCGAACTTGCCGCCGGCGTGCAGTTCCGTCATCACGATTTCGGCGGCGGAGCGCTTCAGCTCGTCGTCGTCCTTGATGTCGGTGGGAATGCCGCGGCCGTTGTCGAGAATGGACAGCGAATTGTCGGCGTGGATGATGACCTTGATGTCGTCGCACCAGCCCGCCAGCGCTTCGTCGATGGCGTTGTCCAGCACCTCGAACACCATGTGATGCAGGCCCGTGCCGTCGGACGTGTCGCCGATGTACATGCCGGGACGCTTGCGTACCGCGTCGAGGCCTTTCAACACCTTGATGCTCGATGAATCGTACTCGGGTCCGGCGTTTTGCGGTTGCGGCTTCGGCTGTGCTTGAGTCATTGCTTGTCGTTATCCATTTCTGAAAAGGCAAAAAAGGGGTCAGTAAAAATGGGGTCAGGGTCAATCTGGTTTAGCTGCTGCTTGGCCATTGCCTTACCAAATTGACCCTGACCCCATTTTTAATTTGACCCTGACCCCTTTTTTTCAGATGCGCATCGGCATCACGACGTACTTGTAATCGTCGCGACCCGGCATCGTGATCAGTGCGCTGGAATTGGCATCGCCGAACGCGAACCTGACGTGTTCGACGGTGAGATTGCGCAGCGCATCGAGGATGTAGGTGATGTTGAAGCCGATGTCGAGCGCATCGCCCTGGTAGGCCACTTCGAGTTCTTCCTCGGCTTCCTCCTGTTCGCTGTTCGTGCAGATGATCTTCAACTGGTTGGTTTCCAGCACGATGCGCACGCCACGGAATTTTTCGTTGGAGAGGATGGCGGCGCGGTCGAGCGCTGCCAGCATCTCCACGCGGCCCAGCTCCACTTCCTTGCTGTGACCCACCGGGATGACCCGGTTGAAATCCGGAAACTTGCCGTCCACGACCTTGGACACGAGCTCGACGTTGGCGAAGCGGAAGCGCACCTGGTTGCCCAGGATGTCGAGCGTGACCGGGTTGTCGCTGTCTTCGAGCAGCTTGCCCAATTCGAGCACCGTCTTGCGCGGCAGGATGACTTCCTGCCGCGAGTACTCGCCGTTGACCGGGATGCTGGCCCACGACAGGCGATGCCCGTCGGTGGCCACGGCCTGCAGCGTGCCCTTGTCGACGACGAGCAGCATGCCGTTCAGGTAGTAGCGGATGTCCTGCTGCGCCATCGCGAATTCGGCCAGCTTGAAGAGCGAGCGCAAATCCTTTTGCGGCAGCGACAGCGTCTGCAGCTGCTCGGTGCCCAGACTGATACGCGGGTAGTCGGTGGCGGGCAGCGTCTGCAGGTTGAAGCGCGAGCGCCCGGCCTTTACCGTCATCTTGTTGCTGGCCGCGTCGATGTTGAGCGCGGCGTCGTCGGGCAGCGCGCGCAGCAGGTCCTGCAGCTTGCGCGCGCCAACGGTAACCGCCTGCCCGTCCTTGCCCTCCAGCTCGCTGTACGCGGTGATCTGCATCTCGAGGTCGGTGGCCGTCACGTAGAGCCTCCCTTCGCGCTGCTCGAGCAGCACGTTGGCGAGGATGGGCAGTGTGTGCCGGCGTTCGACAATGCCGGAAACCGCCTGCAACGGTTTCAAGAGCGCATCACGGGCGATCTGTTTTAGTTGCATTGTTCAATACTTAAGAACAGTTAATAGGAGGAGGCGTATTTCGGGGATGAGCGGCGAAACGCGTTGCAGATCATGGCCTTCGCACCGGTCCAACCGACAGGAAAACGGCGGTTGAGACTGTGGACGGTTTGGGGGCCGTTGGACCACCGCGCCAAAAGCACGTCTTATCCACAATCGTTCCTGCGCAAAGCCTTGAAATTATACATCGAAAAGGGTCATTTTCATAGGGAAAACAGGGGCTTCAGCTGCGCAACACCTGCAGCAAAAAATTGACGTCGTGGTTCAGCGCCGGCAGCGACTCGCGCAACTTGGCCACCTGCCGGCACGCATGCAGCACCGTGGTGTGGTCGCGGCCGCCGAAGTTGCCGCCGATCTCGGGCAGCGACATCTGGGTGAGTTCCTTGGCCAGCGCCATCGCCACCTGGCGCGGCCTTGCGATCGCGCGTGAGCGCTTCTTGGAGTACATGTCCGAGATCCGGATCTTGTAGTAGTCGGCCACCGTCTTCTGGATGTTCTCGATCGAGACCTGCCGGTTCTGCACCGCCAGCAAGTCGTGCAGCGCCTCCTTGGCCAGCGCCAGCGAGATCTCCTCCTCATGGAAGTTGGAATAGGCCAGCACGCGCTTCAGCGCCCCTTCCAGCTCGCGCACATTGGAGCGGATGTGCTTGGCGATGAAGAAGGCCACCTGCTCGTCCATGCGCATGCCCGACGAGTGCGCCTTGGCCAGCAGGATGGCCACCCGCATCTCGAGCTCCGGCGGTTCCAGTGCCACGGTGAGGCCCCAGCCGAAGCGCGAGATGAGCCGCTCTTCGATGCCGGCAATTTCCTTCGGGTACGTGTCGCAGGTGATCACCACCTGCTTGTGCGCCTCGATCAGCGTGTTGAAGAGATAGAAGAACTCCTCCTGCGTGCGGTTCTTGCCACCGAAGAACTGGATGTCGTCGATCAGCAGCAGGTCGAGCGAGCGGTAGTGGCGCTTGAACTCGTCGAAGGCCTTGTGCTGGTAGGCGCGCACGACGTCGGAAACATAGGTCTCGGCGTGGATATAGCGGATCTTGGCGGCCGGGTTCTGCGCCAGGATCTGGTTGCCGATGGCCTGGATCAGGTGGGTCTTGCCCAGCCCCACGCCGCCGTAGACGAAGAGGGGGTTGTAGGAGGTGGGATGGTCGGCCACCTGCATGGCGGCGGCCCGGGCGAGCTGGTTGGCCTTGCCGGACACGAAACTGGCAAAATTGAAGGTGGGATTGAGGCTGGAGGCGTCGGTTTTGCGCCCCGTGGTGACGATGACGGGTGCCGCGGGGGGCGTGCTATCCACAGGGCTGGCCGGCCCGCTCGCGGCCACGCTGGGCGCGGCGGTGGCGGCGCTCGCCGGCGTGGCGGCAGGTGTGGCCGGGGCATCGGCCACGGCGAATTCGATGGTCATCGGCGACCCGGCCGCGGCTTCGGCCAGCGTCGCGATCCGGGCGCCGAAGCGATCCTTCACCCACTGCAGGATGAAGCGGTTGGGGGCGACGAGTTTCATCCGCCCACCCTCGCCCGCACAGGAGAGCGGGGCGATCCACGTGGCAAATTGCTGGGGCGTCAATTCGCTCTGGAACGCCTGCAGGCAGGTGTTCCAGGCGGCGGGGGTGGCGGCAGACGGCATGGGCTGGGCGGGGCTCGTGGCGTTGTTGTTCTGGGTGCGGCAATGAAGGGCCGGCGACGCGGCGGGGCTCTCTGCGGAACCCTGTTGCCGTGGTGGCAGGCTGTGGATTGTAGTCGCCCGCGCGCCAGTTATCCACAGGCAAAATGGCGTTGCCGGGTGCTGCACCGCGGCGACGCCGTCCCGCGTGCCGTCGGTTGGTAGTGACCGCTCGCACCGGTGGCGCGGAACGGACTTTCCCCTCCGTGGCATTGACAGAAGGGGGGATAACGCGCTCTAATATAAGGCTTTTCCAACGCAATCCGGCGTGCCGGCGGTGACCTCACTGCGGCGAGCCCGAACTACACCGCCCGCCATGGGCACAAAGGTCTTGCCATGAAACGCACATTTCAGCCGTCCACGCTCCGCCGCGCCCGCAAGCACGGCTTCCGTGCCCGCATGTCCACGGCCGGTGGCCGCAAGGTCCTCTCGGCGCGCCGCGCCAAGGGCCGCAAGAGCCTGTCCGCCTAAAGCGCCACCTCTGACGCTTCCGCCCGTGCAAGCCGGCGCCCGGCCGTCCCGCCGGGCCGCGCTGTTAACCGGCCAGGGCGCATTCGACACGGTATTTCGCGGTGGCCGCCGCATCGAGGGCCGGTACCTGCAACTCGTGGCAATGCCCGCGGCGCGTGTTCCCGGCCGCACGGGATTCGTCATAGGCGGCAAGGCCCTGCCCCGCGCCGTGGATCGCAATCGCATTCGCCGCCAGCTGCGCGAAATCGTGCGCGCGCACCGGCCCGCGCTCAATGCGTTCGACGTCATCCTGCGCATCAAGGCGGTGCCGAAGCCGCTCGATCACAATGCGGTCAGCGGCGAAGCACCGCGACTGCTCGCGACGCTGCTGGCGGGCACGCCGGCATGAAGCAGGCGCTGCTGCCGCTCATTCGCGGCTATCAATACATGGCGCGCCCGCTGCTCGGCGCCAATTGCCGGTTCTATCCAAGCTGCTCGGATTACGCTTTCGAAGCCATCGAGCGGCACGGTGCCGCGCGCGGCACATGGCTCGCGGTCAAGCGCATCGGCCGCTGTCATCCGTATCATCCCGGGGGCTACGACCCGGTCCCCTAACGGCCTGACTCAATGCGCCAGGACGCCTCGCGGCGGCCGCGCCCAAGATTCCGATGGATACCCAACGCATCATCCTGTTTGTCGTCTTTTCGTTCTCCATCCTCTTCCTGTGGGAGGCATGGCAGAAGGAACACGCGCCGCCGCCGCCGATCGTGACCAAAGCCGCGCCCGCCGCGCCGGGCCAGGCCGCGCCGCCGGCCAAGGACCTGCCCACGCCGTCCGCAGGTCTCGTGCCGTCGGCACCCGGGACGCCCGCCACCCCGGGCGCCGTGCCGTCCGACGCCGCGCTGGCGCCGAGCGCGCAGCGCGTCACCATCCGCACCGATCTCTTCACCGCGGAAATCGACACGGCCGGCGGCGTGATCTCGCTGGTGGCGTTGAATCGCCATCGCGACGCCACCGACCCCACCAAGCCGTACAACGCACTGCAGCGCACGCCCGAGCGCACCTTCGTCGCGCAAGCGGGGCTGATCGGCGAGGGGCTGCCCAACCACCGCACGCTGTTCCAAGTGCTGCCGGGCCCGCGCGAACTCGAGGCCGGCAAGGATCGCCTCGACCTGCGCCTGCAGGCCACGGCACCCAACGGCGACAAGGTCGTCAAGGTGCTGACGTTCCATCGCGACAGCTACGTGATCGACGCCACCTTCGACGTCACCAACAACGGCGCCGCGCCGATCTCGCCGTTCGCCTACTTTCAATTGACGCGCGACACCAAGCAGGCGGTGGTGCAGAACTCGATGGCGCCCGCGTCGTATGTCGGCCCGGTCGTCTACAACGCCACCGACAACTTCAAGAAGGTCGAATTCGGCGACATCGACAAGCTGGCCGCCGATGCCACCCGCAAGAGCCCGTTCACCAAGAGCGCGGACAACGGCTGGGTCGGCATGATCGAGCACTACTTCGTGGCCGCGTGGCTGCCGTCCGACGACAGGAAGACGCAGCGCGAGTTCTATGTGAAGAAGCTGGACGGCAGTCTTTACACGGTCGGGGTCATCCTGCCGGTGGGTGCCATCGCGCCCGGCGCCACGGGCCAGGTGCGCGTGCCGCTGTACGTCGGGCCGCAGGACCAGGACACGCTGGCCAAGACCGCCAAGGGGTTGGACCTCGTCGTCGACTACGGCATCTTCACCGTCATCGCCGCGCCGCTCTTCTGGCTGCTCAAGTGGCTGCACGGCATCCTCGGCAACTGGGGCTGGGCGATCGTGGTGATGACCATCATGATCAAGGCCGCCTTCTATCCGCTGAATGCCGCCGCCGCGCGCTCGATGGGCAAGATGAAGATCCTGGGCCCGAAGATGAAGGCGCTGCAGGAACAATACGCCGGCGACAAGCAGCAACTCCAGATCAAGATGATGGAGATGTACAAGACGGAGAAGATCAATCCGCTGGGCGGCTGCCTGCCCATCCTGGTCCAGATCCCCGTCTTCATCGCGCTGTACTGGGTGCTCCTGTCCGCGGTCGAGCTGCGGCAGGCGCCGTGGATCCTGTGGATCCATGACCTCTCCGCGCCGGATCCGTACTTCGTGCTGCCGGTGCTCTACGCGATCACCGCGTACCTGCAGGTGAAGCTGTCGCCCACGCCGATCTCGGACCCGATGCAGGCCAAGATCATGCAGATCATGCCCATCGCGTTCTCGGTGCTGTTCATCTTCTTCCCGTCGGGCCTCGTGCTGTACTGGCTCGTCAACAACATCCTGCAGATCGCGCAGCAGGCGCGGATGAACAGCGTGCTGGAGAAGGAAGCAGCGGCGAAGCTCGCCAAGCGGCGGTAAAGCTTTGCTGTAGGCGAGGGATGTAGGCGAGGCTTCAGCCTCGCTTGGTCGATCCCGCGCCAAACCCGCGAGGCTGAAGCCTCGCCTACAGGCCGCGCCTTCATGCCGCTCCCTGCGGTATCAGGACATGCGTCGCCTACAATGGCGGCGCGATGTCCGCACCGATCTCCACTCCTGACACGATCGCCGCAATCGCGACCCCACCCGGCCGCGGCGGCATCGGCGTGGTCCGCGTGTCGAGTGGCAACCTCGCGCCGCTGATCCTCGGCCTGATCGGCCGCCTGCCCGCGCCGCGCGTGGCCACGGTGGCCACCTTCCGCGATGCGCAGGGTGCGCCGCTGGACGCGGGCCTCGCCCTGTATTTTCCCGCGCCGCATTCATACACCGGCGAAGCGGTATTCGAGTTGCACGGCCACGGCGGACCCGCGGTGTTGCGGCTGGTGCTGGCGCGCTGTGTGGAACTGGGCGCGCGTATCGCCGAGCCGGGCGAATTCACCAAGCGCGCCTTCCTGAACGGCAAGCTCGATCTGGTCGAGGCGGAGAGCGTGGCCGACCTGATCGAAGCGGCCACGGGCACGGCGGCGCGGGCCGCCGCGCGCAGCCTGTCCGGCGTGTTCTCGGACGAGGTCAATGCGTTGGTCAGCGCGCTGATCGAACTGCGGATGTACACCGAGGCCACGCTCGATTTTCCCGACGAGGACATCGAATTCCTGCAGGCCGGCAGCGTGAATGCGAAGCTCGCCACGATCGGCGCGCGCGTGGCGGCCGCACTTGCGCGCGCACGCACCGGTGCGTTGCTGCGCACCGGCCTCACTGTCGTGCTGGTCGGGCGGCCCAACGTCGGCAAGTCGAGTTTGCTCAACCGCTGGTCGGGCGAAGACGCGGCGATCGTCACGCCGATCGCCGGCACCACGCGCGACCTCGTCGAGCGGCAGGTGGAGCTGGCCGGCATCCCGCTCAACATCGTCGACACCGCGGGGTTGCGCGAAAGCAACGACGAAGTGGAGCAGATCGGCATCGCGCGCACCTGGGCCGCGGTGGAGCGCGCCGACCTGGCGCTGCTGCTCGTTGATGCGCGCGCGGCCACCGAGGTGCTTGCGCCCGAGGACACCGCATTGCTCGCCCGGTTGCCGGCCGCGTTGCCGCGCCTCGTCGTGCACAACAAGGCCGATTTGGCTGGCATCGCGCCGCTGGCCGCCACCCGCGACGACGGCGGCGTGCCGCGCCGGCATGTCTGGCTGTCGGCCAGGACCGGCGCGGGCATGGCATTGCTCGATGCGGAAGTGCGCGCGCTCACGGGCACCGCGGTCGTCGGTGAGGATGTCTTCCTGGCGCGCGAACGCCATGTGACCGCGCTGCGCTCGGCGCAGGCGCATCTCGACGCGGCGGCGGCGCATCTGCGCGCCGTGCCGCCGCCGGTGGAACTCTTCGCCGAGGAACTCTACGAGGCGCAGCAGGCCCTGGCCGCGATCACCGGCGAATTCACCGCCGACGATCTGCTGGGTG
>JANNYI010000371.1:0-4617 GCA_031410015.1 Betaproteobacteria bacterium
TATTCGGACAAGCCGTGTCTCAACGGCGAAGAAGTGAAGCAGATTGCACCCAATGGCAATCCCACCGCGGAGATGCTCTCGCGAGCGAGGATGAAAGACCGCATGGACGAGCAGCGCGCAATCACCTTGGCCCGCACCGCCAAACGCGACGCCGAGAACGGAAAAGCCGCGAAGTGCGTCAAGGGTGCCGCAGTTCCAGGCTGCGAACCGTAGCCGCTGAACCTGTCGCCGCGATCTCGCGACGGCAACGCGCGGGCAGGAAGCACCAAAAACAAGGCCGCAACGGGTTACCCCGATGCGGCCTTGTCAGCCTCGGCCGGATGGACAGGAGGTCACCCGGCCGTGTTTGCAACCTTGTGGTCAGGCGGGCGCCTTCATGCACTCGCTCTGGGCCTTGGCACGCGCGTCCTTGTCGAGGCCCGCGGTCTTCTTGTTGCACATCGCCATCTTGCTTTCGGGCTTGGCGGGTGCGGCAGCGGGCTTGGCCGACAGGCAGGAGCTCATGTAAGCCTTGCGCTCGTCACCCTTCTTGTCACCGGCGGATGCGTTGCAGGCGGTCATCTTGCTTTGCTGCGCGTTATCGGCCGCAAACGCCGGCGCCGCGGCGAGAAACGCGCCTGCTGCCATCAACATCATCAGTTTCTTCATGGGTCCCCTCCGGATTGGTAGAACGATCGGGTCGATTGCAAACTGCCCGTTGGTGAAGCGTCGTCCGGACTGGATCCGGATGGGTCAACGATCAGGTTGAAAGCAGTCTACGACATCCCTAACGCGCGAGGCAACGGTTTGGCCGACCCGCAGGCGACCACTGTTGCAGGCACGTCATGCTGCGGTGCGACAGGGTTTGCGCAGGCCCGGTATACCCGGCGCCGAGAACGCGGTAATATATTGTTTTACCTGAATAATCTTATAGGAAACACCGCCGTGCCCGCCTCCACTGCCCAGCGTAATCGCGCCGCCGGCGCCCCCGCCCAAGGGTCCGCCCCCCGGATCGACGACACCCGCATCACCGACATCACCGAGCTTTCGCCGCCATCGCACCTGCTGCGCGAATTTCCGGCGGCGGGGCAACCGGCGGCCACCACCTTCGATGCCCGGCAAGCCATCCATCGCGTGCTGCACGGGGCGGACGATCGCCTGCTGGTCGTGGTCGGCCCCTGCTCCATCCACGACTACGACGCCGCCATCGATTACGCCACGCGGCTGGCCGGGTTGAAGCATGAGCTGACCGACCACCTGATCATCGTCATGCGCGTGTACTTCGAAAAGCCGCGCACCACGGTCGGCTGGAAGGGGCTCATCAACGATCCGCGGCTCGACAACAGTTTCCGGATCAACGAGGGGCTCCGCCTCGCGCGCCGCATTTTGCTGGAGATCAACGAGCTCGACCTGCCGGCCGGCACCGAGTACCTCGACATGATCACGCCGCAGTACATCGCCGACCTGATCGCGTGGGGCGCCATCGGCGCGCGCACCACCGAGAGCCAGGTGCACCGGCAACTCGCCTCCGGCCTGTCGTGTCCGGTGGGTTTCAAGAACGGTACCAACGGCGACGTGCGTATCGCAGTGGACGCGATCAAGGCGGCATCGGCGCCGCACCACTTCCTGTCGGTCACCAAGGGCGGCCACTCCGCCATCGTGCACACCGCCGGCAACGAGGACTGCCACATCATCCTGCGCGGCGGCAAGACCACCAACTACGATGCGGCCAGTGTAGACGCGGTCAGCAAGGAACTCGCCAACAGCGGGCTGGCCGCGCGGGTGATGATCGACTGCTCGCACGCCAACAGCCAGAAGCAGCACGACCGGCAGGTGGACGTGGCGCGCGACATCGGCACGCAGATTGCCGCCGGCGATGCGCGTATTTTCGGCGTGATGATCGAAAGCCACATCAACCCCGGCCGCCAGGATCTGGTCGCCGATCGCGCGCCCGACTACGGCGTGTCGATCACCGATGCCTGCATCGGCTGGGACGCCACGGTGGACACGTTGCGCGCGCTCGCGGAAGCCGTGCGCCTGCGCCGCCTGAAACTGACCGACGAAACGTGACAACCAAGGGGCGACGGTCCGGGGTGCCACCGGCGCACCGGGCGCCGGTGCCGATCGAGACCGAGCTGAAGCTGGTCATCGATCCAGCCTCCGCGGCAACCCTCGCCCACCATCCCGCGCTGAAGGCATTGAAGCGCGGCCGCGCGCGCAGCGCTCGCCTCGTGGCCACCTATTTCGATACGGAGGATTGCGCTCTCGCGGCCGCCGGCATTGCGCTGCGCCTGCGCCGCGATGGTCACCGGTTCGTGCAGACGGTCAAGGGTCCGGCGCGCCCCGACAGCACGGTGGGGATGGCCAGCCGCCCCGAATACGAGTGGCCCGTGGCGGGGCACCGCCTCGATCCCTTGCGCTTTGCCACCACGCCCTACCGCCGCGAGCTGATCAAGGCCGAGCAGCGCGGACTGACCGGGCGCTTCGTCACCGACGTCGTCCGCACGTCGATTCCGCTCACCTTTACCGACAGTTCGATGGCCACGCTGTGCATCGACATCGGCGAAGTCCGCAGCGCCGATGGCGGCCCGGTGGTCAGGCAGCCGATCCATGAAATCGAGATCGAATTGGAGGCCGGCGATCCCTTGCGCCTCTTCGAGCTCGCGCAAACGCTGGCGCTCGATGTGCCGCTCGTGCTGGAGCGTTCGAGCAAGGCCGAGCGCGGCTACCGGCTGCGCCAACCGGTGGTGCCCGTGCCGTTGCGTGCCAGCGACGCCGTGCTGCATGGCAGGATCACGGCCAGCGAAGCCTTCACTGCGATCATCCGCGCCTGCCTCGACCAGATCGAAGGCAACGCGGCGGGACTGGTCAGCGACACCGATCCGGAATGGGTCCACCAGATGCGCATCGGCGTGCGCCGCCTGCGTGCGTGCCTGGCGCTGGGCCGCGCCGCGTTTCCCGCCGCCCGCCTCGAACCGCTGCGCGCCGAGTTGCGGTGGCTCGCCCAGGCATTGGGTCCGACACGCGATCTCGACGTGTTCACGACGTCCACGCTCCCCGCGTTCAAGACCGCGTTGGCCCGCGGCAGCGGCGCGGGCCCGCTGGACCGCGCGTTGCGCTCGCTGGTGGCACGCGCCCGCCGGCAGCGCACGGCGGCCCGCGTGGCGGCTCGCGCCGCGGTGGCGTCGCCGCGCTTCGTGCGGTTGATGCTCGCGGCCGGCGCGCTCGCCGCGTCACCGCTGGCGGATGCGACGGAGCACGCGCCGCACTTTCACAAGCTCACGGGCACGGCGCGCGACTTCGCCCGCCCGCTGCTGAAGCGCCGCCAGCCCGAACTGCTGGCGCTGGGCCACGATCTTGCGCATGCGCAGCCGGCGGAACGCCATGCGGCGCGACTGGCGGCGAAGAAACTGCGCTACGCCGCCGAATTCTTCGCGCCGCTCTTCCCGCGCAAACGCGCCCGCAATTACCGGCGCGCCCTGGCCGTGTTGCAGGAGGAACTGGGGCTGTGGAACGATGCCGCCGTCGCGGCCCGCCTGGCAGGTGAAATCGCGGGACCGGAATCGGCGGTGGCCGCGGCCTTCAGCGGTGCCGCCGCCGCGGCAGGCAGCGCGCGCGAACTGGCGTTGACACAGGCGTGGGAGGCCTTCGCGACGACTTCCACGTTCTGGGCGCGCCGCTAGATGACGGTGCGGCTCCCGCACTCGCCGGCATCGTCGTACCGCGCTCCCGCATGGCTGCCGGGACCGCATGCGCAGACGGTCTATCCCTTCTTCCTGCCCCGCCCCCCGATCGCCTACCGGCGCGAGCGCATCGATACGCCGGATGGCGACTTCTGGGATGTCGACTGGGCAATCCCGGCAGCGAGCGTGGCGGCCGATGCGCCGTTGCTGGTGGTGTTCCACGGCCTCGAGGGCGACTCGCGCTCCAACTATGCGCGCCACCTGATGCTCGAGGCCGCGGCATTGGGCTGGCGCGGCGTGGTGCCGCACTTTCGCGGCTGCGGTGGCGAACCCAATCGGCTGCCGCGCGCGTACCACTCGGGCGACCACGAGGAGATCGGCGCCATTCTGGCGGCGCTTCAGGTGCGTGTCGGCACGGCAACGCCGATGTTGGCCGTCGGCGTCTCGCTGGGTGGCAGCGCGCTGCTCAACTGGCTCGGCCGCGCCGGTCCCGCCGGGCGCACCGTGCTTGCGGCTGCCGCCACGGCCTCCGTCCCGCTCGACCTGATGGCCGCGGGCATTGCGATCGGCCAGGGCTTCAATCGGATCTACGCCTGGCATTTCCTCAACACGCTGAAGCCGAAGGCGCTGGCGATGGCTTCACGGTTTCCGGGCCGCGTCGATGCGGCGCGGGTCGCCGCAGCACGCAGCATGCGGGACTTCGACGACGCGGTCACGGCACCGTTGCATGGATTTGCCGACGTCACCGACTACTGGACGCGCGGCTCCAGCAAGCCCTGGCTCCGCAGCGTACAGGTGCCGACACTGGTGCTCAATGCGCGCAACGATCCGTTCGTGCCGGGCGCATCGCTTCCATCGCCGGCCGAGGTTTCGCCCTGGGTGCGCCTCGAGCAGCCGGCCACGGGCGGGCATGCAGGATTCCTCGACGGCCGCTTTCCCGGATCGGCCGCATGGC
>JANNYI010000372.1:0-2417 GCA_031410015.1 Betaproteobacteria bacterium
TGCTGGGCGACGCGATCCAGGTGGCGCCGCTGATGCCCAAGTCCGGGCACATGGCCAACCAGCATGCCAAGGTCGCCGCCGCCGCGATCCTCAACGCGTTTGCCGGCATGGCGCCCAATCCGACGCCCGTGATCAACAACATGTGCTACAGCTTCATCACGGACAAGGACGTCGTGCACGTGGCCTCCGTGCACCAGTACGACAAGGAGAAGAAGACGCTGGTGACGGTGCCCGGATCGGGCGGACTCTCGCCCGCAGCCAATGCGCTCGAAGGCGAGTATGCGTTTGCGTGGGCGAAGAATATTTGGGCGGATGCGCTGACTTAGGACGGTAAACCAGGGACAGACCACGTTTAATCGGTCAACCGGCGCCACCCCTCGTGTCCGAGGCGCCGCAGCGTCTCGATATTCCGCTCGTAGATCGTGGCGGCGTCGGGAAACGCGGCAACGGCGCGGTCGATACTGGCTTCGCGCAACAGGTGCAGCATCGGATACGGTGAACGGTTGGTGCAGTTCACGATGTCGTCCGGCGCGCTGTCGGCAAATTCGTACGACGGGTGGAAGCTCGCGATCTGCACGCTGCCTTCGTGTCCCGTTTGCCTCAACACGGCATCGGCCTCGCGCAGGAAGAAGTGAAAGTCGATGAAGTCGGTCAGCACCCGCGGGTGGATCAGCAGCGTGGTCTCGATTTCATCCGGATTCGCCTGCGCGAGCAGTTCGAGCTCGTGCTGCAACTCGGCGCGCAACTCCTCCGTCGTCGTCGCCGCAGTGACGGCATAGCGGATCTGCCGCTTGACATGGACGGCCTTGGCAAACGGGCACAGGTTGAGCCCGATCACCGCCAGCTCCAGCCAGCGCTGCGTCGACGCGATGACACCGGCCGCAGTCGCCGCATCGTCGAAGGGGGTGAGGACGTCGCTCATGGTGGGGAGGCAGCTGTCGACGGCAGCGGGCCGTTGACCTTTGGCCTTTGGCCCGCCATCGCCATCGCCATCGTGCTGCCGGCGCGCCCATCATGCACCAACGGCGCCCTTGAGCGCCGTTGGCATGCAGCAGCGTACGGCCGGCGCGTCAGACCACCGGCTCGACTTCCTTCGAATTTTCCTCGAAGGACAGCTTCACCTTCTCGTCGGCATCGATGTCGATGGTGACCTTGCCGCCGGACGTGAGATGACCGAACAGCAGCTCGTCGGCCAGCGCCTTCCTGATGGTGTCCTGGATCAGTCGTGACATCGGTCGCGCGCCCATCTGCGGATCGAAGCCCTTCTTGGCCAGGAACTCCTTCAGCGCCGGCTTGAACGTGGCGTCCACCTTCTTCTCGTGCAGCTGGTTCTCGAGCTCGAGCAGGAACTTGTCGACCACCTTGAGGATGGTGTCGTGGTCGAGCGCCGCGAACGAGATCGTGGCGTCGAGCCGGTTGCGGAACTCGGGCGTGAACATCCGCTTGATCTCGCCCATCTCGTCGCCGGCCTGCTTGTTCTGCGTGAAGCCCATCGAACTCTTGGCCAGCTCGCCGGCGCCCGCGTTGGTGGTCATGATGATGATCACGTTGCGGAAGTCGGCCTTGCGCCCGTTGTTGTCGGTGAGCGTGCCGTGGTCCATCACCTGCAGCAGGATGTTGAAGATGTCCGGATGCGCCTTCTCGATTTCGTCGAGCAGCACCACGCTGTACGGATGCTTGGTGACCGACTCCGTCAGTTGCCCGCCCTGGTCGAAGCCGACATAGCCCGGCGGCGCGCCGATCAATCGCGATACTGCGTGGCGCTCCATGTATTCCGACATGTCGAAGCGCAGCAGTTCCACGCCGAGGCAATACGCGAGCTGCCGCGCGACCTCGGTCTTGCCGACACCCGTGGGGCCGCTGAACAGGAAGTTGCCGATCGGCTTGCGCGGATTGCCCAAGCCCGAGCGCGCCATGCGGATGGCCGACACCAGCGCATCGATGGCCTTGTTCTGGCCGAACACGACATTGCGCAGGTCGCGATCGAGCGTCTTCAGCGAATTGCGGTCGTCGGAGGACACGTTCTTGGCCGGGATGCGCGCGATCTTGGCGACGATCTCCTCGACCTCGCCCTTGCCGATGACCTTTTTCTGCCGCGACTTGGGCAGGATCTTTTGCGCCGCGCCCGCCTCGTCGATCACATCGATGGCCTTGTCGGGCAGGTGCCGGTCGTTGATGAACTTGGCCGACAGTTCGGCCGCCGCCTGCAGTGCGCCCAGCGCGTACTTCACGCTGTGGTGCTCTTCGAAGCGGCTCTTCAGGCCCTTGAGGATCTCGATGGTTTCTTCGACCGTGGGTTCCACCACGTCGATCTTCTGGAAGCGCCGCGACAGCGCCGCATCCTTTTCAAAGATGCCGCGGTACTCGGTGAAGGTGGTGGCGCCGATGCACTTGAGGCCACCGTTCGAGAGCGCCGG
>JANNYI010000373.1:0-1352 GCA_031410015.1 Betaproteobacteria bacterium
TGGCCGCCGACATCGCCTCTTCGGTGGCGTTCATGGCTGCGACTTCCGCGTCGCTGGCGCGGCGGGGGCCGAGGTGGATGCGGTCGAGGGCGTAGTCATGATCGGCCAGCGTGAAGCCGTAGCTCCGCGCGAGTTCGCGGTAGGGGTTCTGGTCGGCCTTGTGGAGCCAGGCGCAGCCGTGATCGAACGGGGCCCCGAACGTCGCGCTTTCGGTGAAGGCGCGCCCGCCGATCCGGCCCATGGCCTCCAGCACCACGAAGCTGCGCCCCAGCCGGGCAAGCTCCCGGGCCGCCGCGATCCCGGCCGAGCCCGCGCCGATGATCGCCACGTCCGGCTCGGCGGGGGCGGCGCGCGGCTGTGCATAGGCGCTGGAGCCGGCCAGCGTGGCGGCGATTCCCGCGATCGCGTGGCGTCGGTTCATGGTGGGCATGGGTGTCTGTCTCCCTCAGGAGGCGAGCCTAGCGCCCGCAGAAGCCGCTCGTCACGCGCCTTGCGGCGGTCACACCGCTCGGGCATAAGCGCCGCTCGCTTCGAGCCGAAGGCGACCTTCAGCCGCCGGGCAGTCATGCCCAGTGGTGCTAGGGGTGTAGCTCAGCTGGTAGAGTGCCGGTCTCCAAAACCGGATGTCGTGGGTTCGAGTCCCTCCGCCCCTGCCATCGGCTCGATGAGTGACTATGTGAGTGGCTGGCGCGATGCCGCGACGGCCCGATAAGGAAGTGTAATGGCGACGACGACGGACGATCGGAATGACGGCGGCGCGACGCCCGGCAGCGAGAAGCTGAAGGCGCGCAATCCGGTCGAGTTCTTCCAGCAGGTGCGCCAGGAGGGCCGCCGGGTCACCTGGGCGACGCGTCAGGAGGTGACCGTGTCCACGATCATGGTGCTGATCATGGTGGTCGCGGCGGCGATCTTTTTCTTTCTCGTCGACAGCGTGATCCGCCTCGTGATCAGCTTTATTCTGCCGACGAGCTGAGGCACGGGGCTGATGGCGCATCACTGGTACATCGTTCACGCCTATTCCAACTTCGAGAAGAAGGTGGCCGAGGCGATCAAGGAACAGGCCGAACGGCAGGGGCTCGCCGAGGCGTTCGAAGACATCCGCGTGCCGACCGAAGAAGTCACCGAAATCGTCCGCAACAAGAAGAAGATCCGCGAGCAGCGTCACTTCCCCGGCTACGTGCTGGTGAAGATGGATCTCACCGACGAAGCCTACCACCTCGTCAAGAACACGCCGAAGGTGACGGGCTTTCTCGGCCAGCAGAACCGTCCCCAGCCGGTGAGCGAGCGCGAAGTGCAGCGCATCCTCGGCGAAGTGGAGCAGGCGGCCGCCACGCGGCCGCGCCCGGTGATTT
>JANNYI010000374.1:0-12483 GCA_031410015.1 Betaproteobacteria bacterium
GCTGGTCGAAGGACACCGCCACGAAGCTTTGCGCCGCGAGGTTGTAGACCTCCTGCGGCTGCGCCTTTTCCAGCAGGCGGATGCCCGACCCGGCATCCAGCAGGTCGAACTCGACCAGCGTGAGCCGCTCGTGCTGCGCGATGCCCAGTTCCTCGATGCGCCAGAAGTTGACCGAGCTGCCGCGGCGAAAGGTGCCGAAGACGCGGTAGCCCTTGTCAAGAAGGTGACGGGCGAGATAGGCGCCGTCCTGGCCGGTGATGCCGGTGACGACGGCGGTGCGATTGGTGGTGGAGGTCATTGCAGGTCGGGTTCGTTGCGGATGGAGCCGGCCCCGCCTGTCCCACGGGTGACGGCCAATGCGAATTACACCACACTAGGGCGCATCGGGCCGATCGCGTCCTACAAGAGCGAGATACTCCGCGACCGCCCCGCCCCCGAGCGGCTTCATCAGTACCCGCACGGTGTTGCTGCGAACGCCCATCGGAATGTCGTGCCGCTGGCGCAGCTCCGCATACCCCTGGCGCGCCCAGAAGCGCTCCGCGCGGACATTGCCCAGGACCACGCCCAGCCGCAGCCATTGCGCGCCGCCGGCACGGATCCATTGCTCGAGTTGCCGGTACATCAACGGCGCGGCGCCGCGTCCGTGCAGCGCTGTTGCTACGATGAAGAGGCCGATGTGCCAGACCCGTTCGGCAAACAGGTCGGCCACGACATCGGCCATGCCCACCATCGCGCCGGCGTCGTCCGTCCACGCCAGCATCCAGCGCTGCCGATACGGAAATTCGGGCGGGGGCACGCTGTCGAATTCCTCCTGCGCCGTGGTGGCCTTGGGTCCCTCGCCACCGATCGTCAGGAAATAATCGGGGTTGGCGTCGAAGAATGCCTGCAGGCGCGGCACGTCGGCCTGATGCAGCTCGCAGGCGCGCCAGCCATCGCCGGCAAAGAAGCCTCCAGGATTCACGGCTGCAGGGAAGTGTTCACGCTACACCTCCAGCGCGTGTTCCGCCGCAGCCTGCGCGTGGATGGCGGTGGTGTCGAACAGCGGAACGGCGGCATCGTTAGCACCCACCAGCAGCGAGATCTCGGTACAGCCGAGAATCACCGCCTGCGCGCCTTGCGCCACCAGCCGGGCCATCACGGCGCGATAGACGTCGCGCGACGCGTCCTTCACCTGGCCCAGGCACAGCTCGTCGTAGATGATCCGGTGCACCGCTTCCCGATCTTCCGCATCGGGCACCAGTACATTGATGCCGTGATCGTGTTGCAGGCGGTCGCGGTAGAACGCCTGCTCCATCGTGAAGCGCGTTCCCAGCAGGCCCACCGTGTGCAACCCCGCGTGCTTGATGGCCTGCGCCGTCGGGTCGGCAACGTGCAGCAACGGGATATGCACGGCCGCCTCGATGGCCGGCGCCACCTTGTGCATCGTGTTGGTACACACGACGATGAAGTCCGCGCCGGCTCGCTCCAACGCCTTGGCTGCGTCGGCCAGCACGGCGCCCGCCTCGTCCCACTTGCCCGAATGCTGCAGTTGCTCGATGTCGTGAAAATCCACGCTGAACAGGACGACCCTGGCCGAATGCAGGCCGCCCAGATGGGCTTTTACCACTTCGTTGATGTGCCGGTAGTAGGGAATGGTGGATTCCCAACTCATGCCGCCAATGAGGCCGATGGTTTTCACGACGGCGGTGCCAAGGCGGGTACCGGCGAGTTGGCCAGCGCCGCCCGCAGTGCCGTCAGCGTCTGCGCCAGCAAGCGCGCATGCTCGCGGCGCTGGCGCCACTTCCGCACGAGCAGCGGCAGCAGCACGCCGAGTACGACGATCGACAGGTAGACAAGATACTGCTCGACCGAATCGATCGGTCCGAAGGCGAGGTTGGGCCGCATGGGCGATTCCGCGAGAGTGGAGCGCTACTTGCCGGAGGCGCCGCCCTGCGCGTGATGCGCGCGATAGACCCGCAACAGGTCGGTGACCAGGATGCCGTCGATGCGCATGCCGGTGACGTTGGCGTCCTCGACGATCACATCGCCGAGACAGGCATTGCGAATGGTCGCGCCCGTGAGCGCGACATCCGAAAACGCCGCGCCCCGCAGGTTCACATCGTGAAACGTGGCGCCTTCGAGGCTGGTGTCGACAAACTGCGATCCCGCGAGCGATGCATTTTCGGCGCGGTATTGTCCGGCAGGCAGTGCGAGCGGCATTTTCGATCTCCTTGTCGTCGTGATTGGATCGTGTTCAATTCTACTTCGCTGCGACCCGCGGCGACCGCTTGGTCGAACCCTGGCTGGTCACCGTCATTTCATCCCCGCCCCGACAGTCGCGCGCACCGGGATGCCGGCCGGATCGAAGTCGTGCAGGCAAAAGACGTTGACGCCAAAGTGATCCGGGGTGACACGCTTGCGATGAAACGGATAGATGCCGCAGATCCTGCAGAAAAAGTGCCGCGCGGTCATCGTGTGGAATTGGTATTCGGCCAGCGCATCCTCGCCGTCGAGCAGCTTGAACTGGTCCTGGTGCACCTTCACCATCAGCGCGTTCTTGCGGCTGCAAATCGAGCAGTCGCAGGTGGTCAACTCCGGAAAGTCGGATTCGATCTCGAAGCGGACCGCGCCGCAGTGGCAGCTGCCTTGGACTTTGCGCATGTTCAGTTACCTGTAGCGAAGCGAGCGGCGATGCCGCCGGCGAGCGTTTCGAGCGTCCTCGCCATGTCAGTCGCTGGCTGACGCCTTCGCCCACGCGGGCTCAACGGCCACGTCAGGGAAGTTGAGTTCGATGGTCAGCCCATCCGGGTCCGTGACGAAGATCTGGAACAACTGGATCGGCGCGATATACCGATTGCGCGATGCCAGCCCCGCGTGGCCGAAGCGCTGGGCAAATTTCTCCGGCTCCGTCGCCATGAACGCGATATGGTCGACGACACCGGAATTGTTACGGGCCGATTGCGCCGTAGTGCCCAGGTAGTAGACGTCGGCATCGGCAACACCATCGAGCCCCATGTGCACCTGGATCTTGCCGTTGACGCCAAGCCAGTAGCCCGGGAACGGAAAGTCCGGCCGCGGCATGACCTCGAAGCCGAGGATGTCGCAGTAGAAATGGCGCGAGCGCTCAAGGTCCTTCGAGCGGAAGAAGTAGTGATTGAGTTCGGTCAGCGGCATGGTGGGCGGGAAGGCGCGCGGGGTGGTGGCAGATCATAAGCCTGGAGGGACGTGGGGTGACCATCGGCCCCAAGGACATCGACAGGCCTATTTTGACACCCCGCCGTTCAGGCGATTGCCAAGCCAGTAACCAAAGTAGTACGGAAAACTGCCGATGAAACCAATGATCACGGTACCAAGCAGCGCAGAACCGGCGTCCATCGTCAGAAGTAGCAGTACCAGACAAGCTGCGACCACAACCGACCATGAAATGACGAAGCCACGCGGGCAAAGAACGCCGAAAAATCGAACGATGGCGCCAATGACAAAGCCGAAAAAGGATGGCACGATCAGCGCCAAAAAAAGCACTCCGCCTCCCTCCAGGCCGGTATTCGCAGTCGCATTGCCGGACGCGACCAAAAAAGCGAGCGGATACAAGCGAATGGCCCGCTGGAACGCATGCTCCTCGCCTACCACGCTGCATTTCGGCATCTCCCTCACCTCCCAATCCGAGCCAGGGTACGGAGAATGGTCATGGAAATTTATCGTCCCATCGCGCTTGTCCATGCCACCTTTCGCCAGTTCAAAGCGCCTTGCGCCCCGGGCGAACGTAGAAATTGTCGAACTCTCCCTGCTCCACGAGTTGAAATCCGTAGCGAGCATAAAAGCGATTTGAGTCGCTGTCACGTAGCGCAGCAACCCGGACCATCAATGCGTGCAGGTCGGCCTCTGCAAGAATATGTACCAGGACCGCGCCACCGATCCCCTTGCCTTGGGCCCGCGGATGGACGTAGAGATGGTCAAGCAGCAAATGGTCGCCCTGCGACCTGAACATCACGAAGCCGACGCGCTCGCCGGCAACCTCGATGTGGTGCGTGTGCGCAGGCAGCAATCCTGCGCGCAGCCGCTCGCGCGCACGAACGGGATCGAACCGTCCGACGCGTTCCAGGCTTGCCCGCATCGCTTCAATCCGGAGAGCGGCCAGATCCTCAAAATCACTCTGCAGTGCCGGCTTGAGGACCACCGATGGGCTTGGCAACGCGTCTGAAGACATGGCGGCCACCTCGAACCCCAGCCCAGGCATGTGGGCGAGAACCGCGGCCATTCGATCGCGCACCGACATGTTGCCCTCCAGTTCAAGGACCGGACAACGCCGTTCGCGCAACCACGCCCGATGCTTGGCCAAGCTGCGTCCCTCCTTCGGTCCGGCATCGTATTGCGCGGCCCATTCGAGGAACTTGGGATCCGCGTGGCCCAACTTCTGAATCTCGCGCTTGCGCAGACGCTCCACCCGGATCGACGCGTCGAGGTAGAGAAATACGATCAGGTCGAAGGAATCCTCGACCTCGATTCCCCATTTCACTAACGAGCCTGACAGGATCGAGCTGTCCTCTGCACCCAACGCCGACACGAGTGCGGAAAGCCGTTCGGCCGGGTCGCGCTTGGCGGTGTAAGGCGGGACGGTTGGCAACCAGTAGAAATCGTCTGCGTCGAAGTGCGCAACGCACAGGTGATTGGCCAACGCCGCGCCCAGTGTGGAAGTGCCGGAACCGGAGGCGCCAGTGATGTGGATGCGCATCGCTAGCACCACTGCCGCTCGCACGGAATGCCGTCCCGGTCACCATCCATCTTCGTTCCCGGGCAGTTCTTAAGGAAGAAGGTCGCCTCAGCGCAGGACGTCATCTGAGAACAATGCTGTCGGCCATCACACTGGAAGGTGGTCGATGTCTTCGGTACGGTGGCGGGACTTTCAATGCGCGCTGGTGCGGGTTCCTCCACGATTGGATGACTATCCCGGATTCGCGTGTATTGGCTTGATCCGAAGACTCCGATGCCGGCCAAGATCGCGAGCGGAACAACACGTCCCAGCAGGCTTCGCTGCTGTCGTGGCCTTGCGTATTCTCGCTGTGCTAAGCGAACGGTGCCGGCACGCACGGGACGCGTCACCGCCTTCGCTCGCTTCTTTCCATTCGCGCCGGTTTCAATTTCGAAGGAAAGCAGTTCCCCCAGCTTCGGCCGCCTGCCGTCCTTGGGGAAGGCCGAAATGTGTATGAAGATTTCCTGGCCGCCGACGGTGGGCGTGATGAATCCGAACCCGCGGTCGTCGTTCCACTTGGTGAGCAAGCCGTCGATTGGCATCGTGGGGCTACCGTGTTGGCCAACCTGCATTTACTTGATGGCGCGGCCCTTTGGTTGGCGCGATGAACCGGCCTTGCCGCGAACTCTCAGTCCGGAGTTTTGGCAGCAGGCGCTGGCGCGGCAACTGCCGCCGCCGCGACTTTGGGTGGGGGCGGCGCCTGCTTGGAGCAGCCAATGCTGAAAAGGCAAAGCAAAAGGCTGGCGAGGCGGTATGACATTGGTTTTGGGTACATTGTGTGTGGTGCGCAGGCGCAAGAAAAACCTCGTTCTCCACCGTCAGGTATCCGACACCTCATCCGTCCAGTAGTCAAGATGGTGCTCCGTTCGCGTCATGTGGCGCAGTCCGCCGCCGAACGCCCCGACCTTCTTCGAATCCGGGTACTCGCAAACCTCTGCCGGCAACATCGTGCTGACGGAAAGATAGGCCAGGTCGGCGCCGGAGTCGTTGATGATCTGGTGCGCCGTCTCAGGCCCACCGGTGGGGCAGCAGATCACGTCGCCGGCCCGGATCTTTCTCGTCTCGTTGCCGTAGCGCAGCGTGCCCGTCCCCTTCACGATGAAGAACATCTCCTCTTCCGCGCGATGGCTGTGAAACGGACACGAGCGCTTGCCTGGGGGAACGATGTCGTAGGAATACCCAAGATCCTTCGCACCAAGCAGCGGTCCCATGCGCGCCGAATTGCTCTCGAAGGTGTCGCCCTTGGCGAAGTGCTCCAGCGCAAGGTCATGGATGTTGACCACTTTCGAATCAATTGCGCTCATCGTCTCGTTCCTCGAGGTGGGATGCCGAGTTGTGTCCCGGCGTTTGATGATTCCGCAAGGCATGGCGTTGCAAACTCAAAGCGGCCCGAAGACGTTCCCTCCCAAGTCCTGGCGCCAGAACTGGCCGTTGCCGACATAGATGGTGCCATTCGGAAACAACACCGAACGCCCCGCACTGATCGCAGGATCAATGAAATAGCCCTGGGGCGCGCGGTGGGTGGTCAGGCTGGGCATCTGCACGATCTGCGCATCGGTCGCGCTCGTGCCCCGGAGCTCGAAGCGCATCAGCCCGCTTTGCTGCCACGGGTAGTAGGCCGAATCGCCGCTGCCGTACTCCGGGTAAGGTCCATCGTTGATGCGTGCCGGGATGGCGAAGGATCCCGTTCCGTCGGACCGCATGAGCGCGCTGAATGCGTGGTGATCGCGCAGCAGCGCCGAGTCGCTGCCGCGCTTGCCGATGGTAACGCGCTGGACCTCTCGTGGCTGTCCTACGTCGCGCACATCGTACAAGGAGAGTTGCAGCCCCTGGTACCACGCGAACTGCCCGTCGCCTGGACCTACCGCCGGCTTGGCGTCCTTCCCGAATCCAAGCAGAAGCCCGTTGGGCAATGGATGCAGATAGTCGGAGAACCCCGGGACTTCCAGCGCTCCCGCGATGCGAGGATCGGTGCTGTCGGCGATGTCGACCACGTAAAGTGGATCAATCTTCTTGAACGTCACCGCATACAGCCGGTCGCCAAGAAAGCGGGTGCTGTACAAGACCTCGTAGGGCTTGCCCAGCGTCTGGGGGCGCGCCTTGTTGGGCAGGTACGACAGCGTCTTGAGCAGGCCCGGCGCGACCGTCGACGGCTCCAGAATCGTCAGCCGGTTCTGGTCGACGGTGCCCCACATTTGCGGGCTGCTGGTGACGGCGCGAAGCCGGTTCTGGTATTCGCTGAGGCGGAAGCTGGCCTTGTCCGGATCCGTTCCCAAGTGGCCTTCGATCGACGCCGATCCCACAATCGTCATCGCGTTGGCCGCAAGCCGAACCTGGTGAATGTCAGTGAGGAAGTACGGAGGTTCCGGTGGAATCAGCGCGGCGTTGGCATAGACCGACGGGTAGCGCGATGTGGCCACGAACAGATTGGTGGTGGAGGCGTAGACCGTGTCCACCGTCCCGATGATCGCCATGGATTGCGCGATGCGTGGCTGGTCGAGGTCAATCGCGGTGATGACGATCATGTCCGCCATCGGCTTGCGCGAACCTTGCGGCGGCGCAAAGATCGATGCGGGTCCAACCAGCATCGTTGCCGCGCCACCGTCGACGCGCACCTTGGGCAGTACCGCCGACAGCGGTGTCCTGGCCAGCAACTGCTGGTTCGCCGTAAGCTGCGGTTGCATGGTGGCACCGTAGGTGAACCCGTCGAGCCTCGGTGCATAGCGCGAAACGACATACAGCCGCGACCCGATGCGCCGGCTGCTCACGACATTGCCTTCGATCTCCGCCCGCCAGCGCGTGACCGGCAGCCCGGGACCCGAGGCGTCCATCACCTCGATGACGGTGCTGCCGCCGACCCACGCGAAGCTCGACATCCACGCCGGTCCGATATACGAATATGCCTGGGACCCCGTCACCGCAATCAACTTGTCAGCATACAGAAACAAGCCGGCGCTGCCGGCCATGGAACTGGTCAAGGGTACGGATCCCAAAACAACCAGCGCCGCTCCCTCGCTGCCGACCATTGCGACGCGCACGGCTGGCAGGCGCATGCCGTTGCTGCCGTAGGCAAAGGTATAAACGAAACGGCCGTCGGACTTGGTCACGTCAGCCTCGTCGACACCGGCCTCCTGGAGGTTCGTGGGCGAGAACGATGCGCCACTGGAGGGCGGCGCTGGGGAGAAGCTTGTGGTTGAGTAGTCGGAAGCAATATTCAGCATGCCCGCATCGAGGTACGCCTTCACCGCGGCGTCGGCGTCGAAGCTCGCGAGTTGACGATCGGCGGGACGTTTGGAAGCAGCCCGCCCCAACTGCACGACGCTGGCGCCATCGACACTCACGCCGGCGGCCATCGGCAAGCTCAGGCTGTTGCGCACCGTGAGCTGGGTTTCGGCGCTGAAATCGAACGAGAGTTTTCCGACGTTGCTGGACGTGGGCGTTTGATAGGTACACCAGGGACAGGCACCTCTGAAGGCTAGATACTCGACACTGGTACTGCCGCGCTGGAATCCTGACACCCAGGTGGGCTCGCCCGTCGTATCGTAGGTAAAAAGCGCGCCGCCAAGGACATCGCCCTGCTCGACCAGCGAGAAGCCCCAGCCGCTGTTGTTGGGATTGAACCAGTGCCCGCTGTGATCGAATTCATTGACCACGCCGGAGACGATCAAGGGTTGAATCGTCCACGTTCCTTGCTTGCCGCCCACATCCCAGCTGAGGTCTGCCGATTCGGAATGGTTCACACGAAGTCGCAGCGACCCCACCACGGTCGGATCCTGCTTGCGACCGTTGCTCCAGCGGTGCTTCAGCAAGGGCCAAGCCTGCGCGCCCATGGTGTCCACCGCGCCGCCGGCCGTGTACCAGATGGAACGCCCGCTCTCGTCGTAAGTGAACCAGACGAGGCCGACCTGCCCGTTGGCATTGAAGATATCGAACCCGCTGCCCGAGTGCGCCGGATCCCACCAGTGACCCTGGGCGAATGGCGAGCGTTCCGACAGGGGAACAGCGGCAAGGGCCGGCGCGGCGAGCAGCAGCGTGAAAGCGAGGATGGCGGTTCGGCGGATGGCCTTGGCCAACTCGGTGCTGCGCATGGAGATCGTCATGACGTGATTATGGGCAGATTTCCACCGCTTGTTCGGGTGGAGCAGTATCAATTCGAACAACGTCGCTGTCCGGCGACACCAGGCAAAGGTCATCGTTCAGGACATCCGTGAAGAGCAACGCGTCAGGCAGCAATGGTTGGCCCTGCGTTGACGCCTGCTACCTGAACCGCAGGTTGTCGCGCGAGAGCTGGCCGATCGAGGCGCACCCCATCAGCTTCATCCCGCGCTCGATCTCCGCCCGCATGAGGCCCAGGGCCTGCTCGACACCCGCCTGGCCTGCAGCCGCCAGAGGAAACAGATAGAAACGTCCGATGCCCACCGCCTTGGCGCCGAGCGAAAGGGCCTTCAAAACGTGCGTTCCACGCTGAATCCCTCCGTCCATCATGACGTCCAGGCGGTCACCCACGGCATCGACGATTTCCGCCAGTTGATCGAATGCCGAGCGCGAACCATCCAGCTGCCGGCCGCCGTGGTTGGATAGAACAATGCCGGTGCAGCCGATTTCCGCCGCACGCTTCGCATCCTCCACCGACATGACGCCCTTCAGGCAGAACTGGCCGTTCCAGTCCCGGACCATTTCAGCCACATCGCTCCAGTTCATGGAAGGGTCCAGCATCTCGGTGAAGTAGCGCCCGATCGACATGGCGCCCCCGCCCATGTCGACGTGCTTGTCCAACTGGGGCAGACTGAAACGTTCGTGGGTCACATAGTTCAGGCCCCACATCGGCTTGCGCGCGAATTCAAGCATTCCGCCGAGCGTAAGCCTGAAAGGAATCGAAAAGCCGGTGCGCAGATCCCGCTCGCGGTTGCCGCCGGTGATGCTGTCTACGGTGAGCATCATGACCTCGACACCCGCGTCCCGGGCGCGTTGAAGCATGGCGCGATTGAGGCCGCGGTCCTTGTGAAAATAGAACTGATACATCTGCGGCGTCGAGTAGGCTTGGCGCAACTCCTCCAGGCTGACGGTGCCGAGCGAGGATACGCCGAACATCGTCGCGTACTTCGATGCGGCAGCTGCGACTGCGCGTTCGCCCTGATGGTGGAACAGGCGCTGCAGGGCCGTCGGAGAGCAATAGAAGGGCACCGCAAGCTTCTGACCCATGACGGTCACGGAGAGATCAACGGCGGCCACCCCCCGCAGGACATCGGGTACCAGATCACAGCGCTCGAAGCTCGCCGTATTCCTGCGATAAGTGACTTCGTCGTCTGCTGCACCGTCGATGTAGTTGAAGATCGGACCCGGCAGCCGGCGCCTGGCCAGTTCGCGGAAGTCATGGAAGTTATGGCAGTTGGCTAGACGCATATTTCAATTTCCTTAGGCAGGCCGCGCAGCGGGCCGTCCGCTGCAGCCCGTTGCCATGCATCATGGCGCGATGTTCTTGAAAAGCTTTCCATCCTTCATGATGGCCAGAAAGTTCTTTTCCGGGTCCTCGATGAGTTTGATGTTCGCGATAGGGTCGCCGTCCACGAGCAACAGGTCGGCCAGCGCACCTTCCTCGACGACGCCGAGCCTGCCGGGATAGGGATTGCGTTCACCGCACATCGCCAGCAGTTCGGCGTTGTCGCTGGTCGCCATCTTCAGAACCTCGGCCGGAGAATACCAACGGACCAGCTTGGCGAGCTGCGCCCCCTGCCGCGTGGCGAGCTTGGCATCGAACAGCGTGTCTGAGCCGAATGCGGTCTTGATCCTGTATTTCTTTGCGTACCCGTAGGCCGTGTCGGTGCCACGTGTCATCGTGAGCTGCTTTCTCCGGTTCTCGGAGTCTGCGGGGAAGTGAATCGCGTCTTCGTCGTCAAGAAAAGGCTGCAGACACCACCACACACCTTTCTCGGCCATGAGGCGAACGGTATTCTCGTCCACCATATTGCCGTGCTCGATACATCTCACACCGGCCTGGATCGCCATCTGGATGGCTTTAGGCGTGTAAGCGTGGACAGTGACATAGGTGCCCCAACTCTCGGCGGCATCCACCGCCGCCTTCATTTCCTCGAACGTGTATTGCGAAACATCCAGCGGGTCGTAGTTGGAGGAGACGCCGCCACCGGCCATCACCTTGATCTGGCTGGCGCCCTTCTTCAGGCTTTCGCGCACACGGAACAGCACTTGCGGCACACCGTCGGCGATGGCCGCTACGCCGGCTTGCTCGGGAAAACTGAGCGGGGCACAACACAAATCCAGTGGATGCTCGTTGGCCGGGCGGAAATCGCCATGGCCGGAAGTCTGCGAGATCATCGCGCCAGAAGGAAAGATGCGCGGACCGGGCAGGATTTCCTCGTCGATGGCGCGTTTGAGAGCGAACGAGGGACCGCCGACGTCGCGAACGGTGGTGAAACCACGGAGTAGTTGCTTCCCGGCAGCCTGCCCGGCAACGAGGTTGAGGTAGCCAACATCCGATGTCATGGCAGTTCCCAGCGCGATGCTCTCCATCATCATGTGGGCATGCGCGTCGATCAGCCCCGGCATCAGTGTGCGACCGGCTCCGTCGATAACCGTCGCCCCAATTCGATCCTCGCCCCCAATCGGCGACGGAGAAATACGGATGATCTTGTTGCCTCGTACCAGGACATGGGAGGGCGCAGAAAGAGCAGCAGCCTTACCATCAAAGATTCGTACATTTTCGAACAACACGGACGATGTTGGTTTGACGTGGTCTTTCAAAGCGCCTCTCCTGTGAATGATGCCCTTAACGGACCCGAATCAACAAGCGCGCGCGGCGCTGGCGAAGCCCGGCCCTCGCGCGCCCGAGTTGAACGCAGGCTTAGGCCGCAGGATCCTTGTGACTGCGAACACGGATCACTCCAATGATGATGCAGATGATGGCAGGCCAGAAAGTTAGAAAGGACAGCAAGCCGGGGCCGACGGGATTGGGGTTTGGATCAGGCCACAGCCCCAGTGCTGCCGCAACGACAATGAACACGAGCGGACCCGTGCCAACGATGAGCAAGCCGAGGCCCATCTTGACCATGCGGGAGTGAAGGTAGGCGCGCACGTTGCGGGTTTGGTTTGACGTAATTGCGGCCTAACGTGAATCAGGCTGCACCGTTTGGTACTTGAAGTACTCTGGTTAGGTTGACCATCGCTGTTCCGGTGACATCATTCGCTCCCTGGCTCGTGATCTGATAGCCATGCTGGCTGAAGAGACGAATGAGCTTCGTGTTCGTCTGGGCTGTCCAAGTCGATGCGGTGAGTAAGCCAAGCTCGCGAAACCAAGCTTCACCTGCGAGTAGCAACCGACTTGCAACGCGCCTGGCGCGGAATGGCGGGACTACGTAGGTTGTTGAGAACAGGCCAAAATGGGTGCCGGTCGAGTCAGTTTCGCGTCGCAGCACAGTGTGCCCAATGACCTCGCCCGTCGGCAAGACAGCAACCAAAGCCTTCCCGGTCACGTCTGGATTCTGGACATGCCAGAGCAGGCGCTCGCGAATCCACTGCGCTGAGTGAAGTCTCGCCGCGTTGGCGGCACCTTCGACTTCGACGAGGGTGGCCTGCATTCGGCTGGCGACCAGGTCGATCTCGTCGCTGAATCGAGAAGCAATGTCCCTGATCAACAGGCCGTCCGGAGCGCTTGCTGTGTTTGCCTCGAGCATGTCGTGTTCAGCCTAACGTCTTGGGTCAGCGGAGGCGCTCAGGCGCCGTCCGCTGCAACCGTTGGT
>JANNYI010000375.1:0-2543 GCA_031410015.1 Betaproteobacteria bacterium
TGGCACTGGTGGTCGTTGTACTGACACGTAACCGTTCCTGAAAATCGAACAGAGCTTGCGCTTCCGGCGGCTATTCGCGCATTGCAAACCGTAAAATTGGAGGTTGTGATTTGGCAAGTATCTGCACTTGGCTGCGTCACCGTTGTCGACAAATTCGCAGAAGTAGACCCGAATGAAACGTTGGAATGCACCATCCGCCATTGGAAGGCATAGGTGCCGATCGTCAAGGGGGCAGTTGCGGGGAAACTGAACGTATAGTCTTGGTTCGGGGCGACAGATGCGCCTGACGGAAGGTCAATCCGCGCGGTTCCCCACGTAGTGTTCGTTGCGGGATTTTCCGAGCCCAGCCAGAACAATCCGGGGGTCCACGTTGTGGTTCCGGTATTCCGCATAGTGACCGTTGCATTGAATGGTTGTCCAACAAACAAAGGTGAGGGCATACCCGATTGACCTACGAAACTTGCGCCGTCCGTCCCGGCCCCGCTGGCCACTGCGATAACCGAAACTGACGCAAGAGCCATAGAAGTGTTTGCTGTTCCATTTGCATTTGCGCCGTACAGTTTGAACAGATATGCCCCTGCAGAAAGCCACGGCACGGTGATTGCCCCGGTCGGGGCGGTCAGGGTCGTAATATCCACCGTCGATTGGTTGGGTAAAGTGGCATATACGAAAACGCCGGAATATCCTGGAGCATTCCACCCAATCGATGTCGAGCCAACACTAGAACCCGCGGGGATGGTGACATTTGTGGGATTTGCTGAGATCGAGGGGGCAAGTGGAAGTACGCCCTGTACCGTTACGCTTAGAACTACCTGCGACAGGTCTGCAGGTCCGGACTGTGTCGACCTGTACAACTTGAAGACATAGGTTGAGCCAGCAACTATCCAAGTGGGATTTGAAGATCCTTTCTTTCCCGCGTTGCCGGTGATGTCGATCCCAGCGCCTCCGTCCATATAGACATAGATGTGGATGCCGTAGGGGGCGCTAGTGACATTCCAATCTAATGTCGTGGATCCCGTTGCGCCAGCGGGTGCCACGACGGTAGTCGGACTTGCGGTAAACGTGCCTTGCGCAAATACGGCAGCAGGAAGCATCAACGCGACCAGGAGGGCCATAAGGTGTATGCGGCGCATCTTCGATTTCCCTGTTGACTGTTGAATGAAATGTTTAGCTGCACGACGTCGATCGAGGGCCGTCTTAAGGCAATCCTCCCAATTTTGTTTGCCGGGCCGTTTCGTTTAGATTTCGTCGCGCTCCTCAATTGGACACCAGACGAATTAGCCCTGTATTGAGCAAGCTCAATATGTGGTCAACAAAGCGTTTGCCCAAAATGCCTTTGACTACACAAATTTGCAGAACAGATCGGTCTGGCTGGGCCCTGAACATGTCCGGAGGAAGCCAAAGCGTGCTCAGACGGCATGGTGAAGTCGGTACCGCTAGCTCAACAGCACCCAACGCTGTTTGACGCGACCCCTTGCAGGCGACTTCTAGTTCAGCTAATGTGTTGTCCATGAACAGCTTCGCCACCACCGCCCCCAGCGCCCGGAACCTTCGTTCCGCCTTCGCGCTCATTCCGGGCGGACTGCTGCTGCTGCGCCCCGCGCGCACATAAAACCCCCTTCCAATTCGAGTTGTGCCCGTATCGTCCGAAGTCAGGGCGGTGCAAGTCCATTGTTCATTCCGGCCGTCCATGGCCGGGCAAGGGAACCTGCGATGAAGATCGATCCTGCCGTCAAGTACCCGCCGTTTGCCCCCATCCACTTGCCCGACCGCACGTGGCCGGCGCAAGTGATCACCCGCCCGCCGGTGTGGTGCAGCGTGGACCTGCGCGACGGCAACCAGGCGCTGATCGAGCCGATGGACGCCGAGCGCAAGCTCCGCATGTTCCGGCTGCTCGTCAAGATGGGCTACAAGGAAATCGAGATTGGTTTCCCGGCGGCCTCGCAGACGGACTTCGACTTCGTGCGCAAGTTGATCGAGGAGAACCTGATCCCCGACGACGTCAACGTGCAGGTGCTGACGCAGGCGCGGGCGCCGTTGATCGAGCGTAGCTTCGAGGCGCTCAAAGGTGCCAAGCGCGCCATCATGCATCTCTACAACTCGACGTCGACCACGCAGCGCCGCGTGGTGTTCGGCCTTGACCGTGCCGGCGTGAAGCAGATCGCCGTGGACGCCACCGAAGTCGTGCGCGCCTGCGCGGCGAAGCAGGCCGACACCGAGTGGACGTTCCAGTATTCGCCGGAGAGCTTCACCGGCACCGAGCTCGATTTCGCCGTCGAGGTCTGCGATGCGGTGCTGGACGTGTGGCAGCCCACGCCCATGCACAAGGCGATCATCAATCTGCCCGCTACGGTGGAGATGGCCACGCCCAACGTGTTTGCCGACCAGATCGAGTGGATGTCGCGCCAGCTCGCGCGCCGCGATAGCGTGGTGCTGTCGGTGCATCCGCATAACGATCGCGGTGCCGGTGTGGCCGCCGCGGAACTCGCCGTGATGGCGGGTGCCGATCGTGTCGAGGGCTGCCTCTTCGGCAACGGCGAGCG
>JANNYI010000376.1:0-9200 GCA_031410015.1 Betaproteobacteria bacterium
CTCAAACATGCTGCACGGGCAAGTCCGGCTCTCGCAGACACCGGAAACTCTACCGCACCGGTCAGGGTTCAAGATACAAGCCTCGCCCGCAAAGTCGCCTGCATGATTCGCGCGGTCGCGTATCATCCGGTTCACCATGACCTATCGCAGCATGCGGCGACTGCTCTGCGCTGTGTTGGCGCTGCCGGTGCTTGCATCGCACGCCCTCGCCGCGCCGCCACCCAACATCGCCGCGGCCTCCGACCTGCAGTTCGCGCTGGCGGAAATCGCCGAGTCCTTCCGGCGCAGCACCGGGCAGGACGTCAACATCGCCTACGGCTCGTCTGGCAACTTCCGTCGCCAGATTGCCGAAGGGGCGCCATTCGAGATCTTCCTGTCCGCCGACGAAAGCTACGTCGAGGCACTGGCGGCCGAAGGCCGCACGCAGGACGCGGGCGTGCGCTATGCCACCGGCCGCCTCGTGCTGTTCGTGCCGACGGGCTCGCCGTTGAAGCGCGATGCGTCGCTGGCCGACCTGGGCGCCGCCGCGAAGGATGGCCGCTTGAAGCGCCTCGCCATTGCCAATCCGGACCATGCCCCGTATGGCCGCGCCGCGCGCGAGGCCCTGCAGAAGGTCGGGGTGTGGCCGCAGGTCGAGTCGCGTCTCGCGCTGGGTGAAAACGTCGCGCAGGCGGCCCAGTTCGCGGCCAGCGGCGCGGCCCAGGGCGGCATCCTCGCGTACTCGCTCGCGCGTTCGCCGGCGCTGGCCGGCAAGGGCGAGACGGTGCTGCTGTCCTCCGCGCTGCACGCGCCGTTGCACCAGCGCATGGTGCTGACAAAACGCGCCGGCCCGGTCGCGCGCGACTTCTTTGCCTACCTGCAGCAACCGTCGGCGCGCGCGGTGTTGCGCAAGTACGGCTTCACGCTGCCCGACACCTAGCCGCGATGGACTGGCCCGCGCTGGTCCTGTCGCTGCAGCTCGCCGCTGCCACCGTGGCGATCCTGCTGCCGCTCGGCATCGTGGTTGCGCGGATGCTGGCGTGGCGCCGCTTTCCCGGTCGGCGCTGGGTCGAAGCGGGCCTCGCGCTGCCGCTGGTGCTGCCGCCCACGGTGCTGGGTTTCTACCTGCTCGTATCGTTCGGCGCCGGCTCGCCGCTCGGGCGTGCCTTCGAGGCGCTCACCGGCAGCACGCTGGCCTTCAGCTTTGCGGGCCTCCTGGTCGCGTCGATCGTCGTCAACCTGCCCTTTGCGATCCAGCCGATGCAACGCGCGTTCGAAGGGATACCCGACGACGTCCGCGCCGCCGCCGCGTGCTGCGGCATGTCGCCGTGGCGCATCTTCGGGCGCATCGAGTTGCCGCTCGCCTGGCCGGGCGTGTTGTCCGCGGTGGTGCTGACGTTTGCGCATACCCTCGGTGAATTCGGCGTGGTGCTGATGGTCGGCGGCAGCATCCCCGGAGTCACCAAGACCATTTCAATCTCGATCTACGACCGGATGCAGGCCTTCGATGCGGGCGGCGCTGCGACGATGGCAGCGGTGCTGCTGGCGTTCTCGCTGGTGGCGATCGTCATCGCGTACTCGACGTCGCGTCCGCGCGACCACGCCCGTGGCTGACGCGCATCCGGGCCTGCACGTCCGCCTCGCGCAGCGCGCGCCCATCCCGCTCGCTGCGGAGCTCGACTGCGCGCCGGGCGAGACGCTGGCACTGGTGGGCCCGTCCGGCAGCGGCAAGTCGACGATCCTGCGCTGCATTGCCGGGCTGCATCGGGCGCGCGAAGGCAGCATCCGATGCGGCGGCCAGACCTGGTTCGACACTGCGGCGGGCGTCGATCGCATCCCGCAGGCGCGCTCGGTGGGACTCGTCTTCCAGAATTACGCGCTGTTCCCGCACCTGTCGGCGCTCGCCAACGTCACCGCCGCGATGTCGCACGTCGCCCCGGCGGAACGGGACGCGCGCGGTCACGAACTGCTCGAACGCGTGCACCTGAACGGACTCGAGGCGCGCAAGCCGGCCGAGCTGTCCGGCGGCCAGCAGCAGCGCGTGGCCGTGGCGCGTGCGCTGGCGCGCGATCCGCAGGCGCTGCTGCTGGACGAACCCTTTTCCGCCGTGGACCGCGTCACGCGGCAGAAGCTCTATCGCGAGCTGGCCGAGTTGCGGCGCACGCTGGCATTGCCGATCGTGCTGGTCACGCACGATCTCGACGAGGCATCGATGCTGGCGGACCGGATGAGCATCCTGCATCGCGGGCGCACGCTGCAGACGGGCACGCCGCGCGAGGTGATGACGCGTCCCGTCGACCCGCTGGTGGCACGGCTGGTGGATGTCCGCAACGTGTTCGAAGGGCGGGTGATGGCTGCCGGGGACGGCAGCCGCGCGCTCGAGTGGCTGGGGCGCACGCTGGAGGCGGCCGTGCCGCCCGGGTTTGCCGTCGGCACCCGCGTCGCGTGGTGCATCCCGATGTCCGGCGTGCTGCTGCATCGCGTCGATCGCCCGTCGCGAGGCGAACGCGAAAACCCGGTCGATGGCATCGCATCCGAAATCGTGACATTCGGCGAAGATACGACCGTGGCCTTGAGAATCGAAGGCGCGCCCGCGCCGCTCTGGCTGCGCGTGCCCGCGCATGTGGCCGAGCGCAACCGCCTCGGCGTCGGCACCGCACTGCGCGTCTCGCTGCTGGCCGACGCGCTGCACGTGATGCCATGGCGCGACGCGGCGCAGGACGCAACCCCGTAAATCGGCGGAAAACCAGGGACAGACCACGTTTGTTTGCGCCGCTTCACGCGCAAACAAACGTGGTCTGTCCCTGGTTTTCAGGCTTCAGCCTCGCAGGGATACCGTTGCGTTCAACCCGCGAGGCTGAAGCCTCGCCTACAGGTGGTTTACAGGGAGTCCGAGCTCCATTTTGAGCAATGCGTTAGGATGCCGCTCCACGCCCCTCCACTTCCATTCACCTCCGCCTCCGCATGGACTTCGCCTTCATCCTCGATCCGCTGCACGAACTCAAGGCCTACAAGGACTCGAGCATCGCAATGATGCGCGAACTCGCGCGCCGCGGGCACCGGATCTTCGCCATGGAACCGCGCGACCTCGCCTGGACGATGGGCGTGACGCGCGCCAGCGTGGTCCCGCTGCAGCTCCATGCCGACGATCACGCCTGGTACCACGCGGGCGCGCCCGAAACATGGCGGCTGGCCGACTTTGCCGCGGTGATCATGCGCAAGGACCCGCCCTTCGACATGGAGTATGTCTACGCGACCTACCTCCTCGAGAACGCCGAGCGCGAAGGCGCCCGCGTGTTCAACAAGCCGCGCGCCATTCGCGACCACAACGAGAAGATGGCGATCACGAAGTTCATGGATTTCATCCCGCCCACGCTCGTCACCCGCGATGCCGCGCTGATCGGCGACTTCATCGACGAGCACGAGGACGTGATCATCAAGCCGCTGGACGGTATGGGCGGCTCGTCGATCTTCCGCATCGGCGAGGCCGACCCCAATCGCAACGTGATCGTGGAAACGGTGTCGCACCACGGCCGGCAGACGGTGATGGTGCAGCGCTACCTGCCGGAGATCCTGGACGGCGACAAGCGGGTGCTGGTGATCGGCGGCGAAGTGGTGCCCTTTGCGCTGGCCCGCATCCCCAAGCCGGGCGAAACGCGCGGCAACCTCGCGGCCGGCGGCCGCGGCGAGGCGCGGCCCATCACGGCGCGCGAACGCGAGATTGCCACCGCGCTGGGGCCGAAGCTGTGGGCGGACGGCCTGCTGATCGTCGGTCTGGACGTGATCGGCCCCTGCCTGACCGAGGTCAACGTGACGTCGCCGACCTGCTTCGTGGAGATCGCCCAGCAGTCGGGCTTCGACGTGGCGGGCCTCTTCGCCGACGTGCTCCTGCGGGCGGTGGCGGCGCCGTCCGGCCCGGCCTGATTGCGCTTCGGGCCGGGAAAGGGGATCATCGCGCCGCGCCGTCACGAGCGGCCACCCCTGCCACGCCTGTTCAGTCCGGTTTAAGCACCCGTTAAGTCATGATCGTCATTCTCGGGCTTTTTGGTCCATGCCCATGAAAACCCTGTCGACCCTGTTTCGCCTTGCCGCGCTGGCCGCGTGCGGTGCCGTCTTCGGCGCGCAGGCCGCCGCGCCTGCTGCGCCCGCCGCGCCGGCGGTCAAGGCCGGGCAGCCCGCCGCGGTCGACCCCGCGTCGCTTGTTCCGTCGCCCGACCGCTGGTCGCACGCCTGGTCCGCCTACGGCCAGCCCAAGTATCCGCGGGGCTTTGCCAACTTCGACTACGTCAATCCGGACGCGCCGAAGGGTGGGACGCTCAATATGTCGCAGCCGGACCGCCGGAGCAGCTTCGACAAGTTCAATCCGTTCACGATCAAGGGCAACTCGCCCGCGGGCCTGTCCACGCTGGTATTCGAGACGCTGGCGGTACGCTCGGGCGACGAGCCGGACACGATCTATGGTTTCGTCGCGGAGGAAATCCAGGTGGCCCCGGACAAGTCATGGGTCGCGTTCCGCATCAATCCCAAGGCGCGCTTCACCAACGGCGATCCGGTCACCGCCGCGGACATCAAGTTCGTGTTCGACACGATGAAGGGCAAGGAAGTGTCGCCTTCGGTGCGTACCCAGCTGGAAGGCGTGTCCGGTGCCACGGTGCTCGATCCGCGCACCATCCGCTTCGACCTCAAGGAGCGTACGGCCGACACGATCTTCAACATCGCGGGACTCTCCGCTTTTTCGCCCAAGTGGACGATGGGACCCGACGGCAAGCAGAGGAAGTTCAGCGACGTGATCAACGAGCATCCGATCGCCACCGGCCCGTACACCATCGGCACGGTCGACATGCCGCGCCGCCTCGAGTTTGTCCGCGACCCCAAGTACTGGGCGCGCGATCTTGGCGTGTCCAAGGGCCAGTACAACTTCGACCGCGTCGTCTATCGCTATTACCAGGACAACGCGATCGCGCTTGAGGCCTTCAAGGCGGGCGAATTCGATTTCTCGATGGAGTACTCCGCTCGGCGCTGGGCCCGGCAGCACGCCGGCCCCAAGTGGGACGACAAGCGGATCCTGAAGGAGGAATTCCCCACCGGCTTCGGCATGGGGCTGCAGTCCTACATCTTCAACCTGCGGCGGCCGCTGTTCCAGGACCGGCGGGTTCGCGAGGCGCTGGGCCTTGCCTATGACTTTGCGGCACTCAACGTCTACAAGCAGTACAAGCGCACCAACAGCGTGTTCGCCAACTCGGAATTCGCAGCCAAGGGCCTGCCCTCGCCCGAGGAGCTGGCGTTGCTCGAGCCTTTCCGCGCCGACATCCCGCCTGCGGCATTCGGCGAGCCGTGGCAGGACCCGCGCACCGACCTCGATCCCAACGGCCTGCGCAACAACCTGAAAAAGGCCCGCAAGCTGCTGGAAGAGGCGGGCTGGAAGGTCGATGCGGAAGGCGCGCTGCGCAACGCCAAGGGGCAGCGCTTCGAGTTCGAGTGGCTGGAGGCCGGCGAAGCCTTCGGCAAGCGGGAGTACAACTTCGAACGCAACCTCGCGATGCTGGGCATCAAGCTCAACCTGCGACTGGTCGATTTTGCGCTCTACCGCAAGCGCCTCGAGACCTTCGACTTCGACATGATCAACATCAAGAGCGGCGACTGGGCGTTTCCCAACGCGGCCGACTTGAAGGCGGCGCACGGCAGCGCCGCCGCCGACGAGGAAGCCTCGGCCAACTATGGCGGCGTCAAGAACAAGGTCATCGATTTCCTGATCGAGCGGATGGACAAGGCCACGAACATGGATGAGCTGCGCACGGCCACGCGCGCGCTCGACCGCGTGTTCATCAACGAGCACTACGTGGTCCCGGACCTCTACGGCGCCAGCAATCGCGTGTCGCGCTGGGACAGGTTCGGCATCCCCAAGGTGGTGCCCAAGTACTACACGATCGCCACGCCCAGCGAGTGGAGCCAGTGGGCGGTCACCGCGTGGTGGGACAAGTCGCTGGACAAGTCCGCCGCCGCCGCAACGGGCAATACCACGGCCAAGCCTGTCGGCAAGAACTGACGCGACAACGGGAAGAAAACCACCACCATGCTCGCGTACATCGGCAAGCGCCTGTTGCTCATGATCCCCACGCTGATCGGCGTGCTGACGCTGACCTTCATCGTCATCCAGTTCGTGCCGGGCGGTCCGGTGGAGCAGCTCCTGGCCGAAGCGCGGGCCGGCACGGGCGGGGATACCAGCGGTTTCTCCGGCAAGCGTGATCTGGACAAGAAGCAGGTCGAGGAACTGAAGAAGCTCTACGGCTTCGACAAGCCGCCGCTGGAGCGCTACCTGTCGATGATGAAGAGCTTCGCGCAATTTGACCTTGGCAAGAGTTTCCTGCGCAACAAGGACGTGTGGCAGCTGATCAAGGACAAGATGCCGGTGTCGATCAGCCTCGGGCTGTGGACGTTCCTCGTGTCGTATCTCATATCGGTGCCGCTCGGCATCGCCAAGGCCGTGCGCGAGGGCACCCGTTTCGATGCCGCGACCACGCTGCTGGTGCTGGTCGGCTACGCGATTCCCGGCTTCGTTCTCGGCGTGCTGCTGATCGTGCTGTTTGCGGGCGGCTCGTTCCTCGACTGGTTCCCGCTGCGCGGCCTCACGTCCGATAACTGGGCCTCGTTGTCGTGGCCGGCGCGCATTGTCGACTACCTGTGGCACCTGGTATTGCCGCTCACCTGCTTCGCGATCGGCAGTTTCGCCGTCGTCACGATGCTCACCAAGAACACGTTCATCGAGGAAATCCGCAAGCAGTACGTGCTGGTGGCGCGCGCGAAGGGGTTGTCCGAGAAGAAGGTTCTCTACAAGCACGTATTCCGCAATGCGCTGATCCCGCTGGTCACCGGGTTTCCATCGGCGTTCGTCGGCGCGTTCTTCGCCGGCTCGCTGCTGATCGAGACGATCTTCTCGCTCGATGGCCTGGGCCTCCTGTCGTACGAGTCGATCGTGCGCCGCGACTATCCGGTGGTGCTGGGGACGCTCTACTTCTTCACGCTGATCGGGCTGGTGGTCAAGCTGATCGGCGACCTCATGTATGTGGTCGTGGATCCGCGTGTGCAGTTCGGGGCGGTGGGCAAATGAGCCTCGTGACCAGTCCCCCCATCGGCGAAGGCACGCCCGACGTGATGATCGCCGACACTGCAGCGGAACGCCGCGTCACGTCGCGCTCGCCCAACCAGCGCGCGTGGGCCCGCTTCAAGCGCAACCGGCTGGGCTACCTGTCGCTGTTGATCTTCTCGGCGCTGCTGCTGGTGGGCACCTTCGCGGAAGTGTTCTCCAACGAGCGGCCGCTGGTGGCCCGCTACGAGGGTCAGCTGTACTTCCCGGTTTTCGGCAACCAGCCCGAAGCAACCTTCGGCGGCGACTTCACCACGCCCACCGACTGGCACGATCCGTTCATCATCCAGCAGTTCGCGAAGCCGGGCAATTTCGCGTTCTTCACATTCAACAAGTTCGGGGGCTCGACGCTCGACTATTACGCCCGCGCAGCGGACCCGGTGCGGCCTGCCGGCGGCCATTGGCTGGGCACCGATTCCTCCGGCCGCGACATGACCGCGCGGCTGCTCTACGGATTTCGCGTCAGCATCTATTTCGGCCTGGCACTCACCGTCGTGGGCACGGTTCTCGGCATCATCGTCGGGGCGTTGCAGGGCTACTTCGGCGGCTGGGTCGACCTGGGGACGCAGCGCGTAATCGAAATCTGGAGCGCCGTCCCGGAGCTCTATCTCCTCATCATCATCGTGTCGATCTTCACGCCGTCGCTCCTGCTGCTGGTACTGGTTTTCGCGCTGTTCGGGTGGATCGGCCTCTCCGATTACGTGCGCGCCGAGTTCCTGCGCAATCGCAATCTCGAGTTCGTGAAGGCGGCGCGCGCGATGGGGCTGTCCAATGCGCAGATCATGTGGCGGCACGTGCTGCCCAACTCGATGACGCCGGTGATCACGTTCCTGCCGTTCCGGATGAGCGCCGCCATCCTGTTCCTGACCGCGCTCGACTTCCTGGGGCTGGGCGTGCCGGGCGTGGCATCGCTGGGCGACCTGCTGCGCGAGGGCAAGGAAAACCTCGATGCGTGGTGGATCGCCATTCCGACATTTATCGTGCTGTCGCTGACGCTGCTGCTGCTCACCTTCATCGGTGATGCGTTGCGCGATGCGTTCGATACGCGCAAATCATGATCATGAGCATTTGCATGTGGACCGTCCCGAGAATGAATACCGCAGTGCGAAGCGCGAAGGTGCTCCATTGATCACGACCAGCAACGCCGGTGCGCCGCTGCTGGCGGTGGACAACCTGTGCGTCAACTTTGCGTCGTCGCGCGTCGTCGACCACGTCTCGTTTTCGTTCGGCGCCGGCGAGAAGTTCGCGCTGGTGGGCGAATCGGGCTCCGGCAAGTCGGTGACCGCGCTGTCGATCCTGAAGCTCGTTGAAACCGCGCGCTACGAAGGCGCCATCCGCTTCCAGGGTGAGGACGTGCTGGCCAAGACCGAGCGCCAGATGCAGGCCGTGCGCGGCCGCGACATCGCGATGATCTTCCAGGAGCCGATGACGGCGCTGAACCCGCTCTATCGCGTGGGCAACCAGATCGCCGAAGTACTGGAACTGCACGAAGGGCTGAACGCCAAGGATGCGAAGGCCCGCGCGATCGACCTCCTGGCGCGCACCGGCATTCCCGATCCGGTGAAGCGCGTCGACTCGTTTCCGCACCAACTTTCGGGCGGCCAGCGCCAGCGCGCGATGATCGCGATGGCGCTCGCGTGCCGGCCCAAGCTGTTGATCGCCGACGAGCCCACCACCGCGCTGGACGTCACCATCCAGGCGCAGATCCTGACGCTGCTGGACGACCTGCAGCGCGACTACGGGATGGCCATCCTCTTCATCACGCACGACCTGAACCTCGTGCGTCGCTTCTGCCATCGCGTCGGCGTGATGGAGCGCGGCAAGCTGGTGGAACAGGGCGACACGGCGGAGGTGTTTTCGCATCCGCAGCATCCCTATACGATCAAGCTGATCAACAGCCGCCCGGTGCGCGCCGTGCAGCCACTGGCGCCGAACGCGCCGGTGCTGGCGTCGGCCAAGGACGTCAACGTGGACTTCACGTCGAGCAAAACCTCGCCTGACGCGATCGGCTGCAACGCCAGCAGCGCCATGCCCAGCGTGGTCTTGCCCGAGCCCGATTCGCCGACGATGCCCAGCG
>JANNYI010000377.1:0-1484 GCA_031410015.1 Betaproteobacteria bacterium
GTAGTACTGGATGAGGTCGATCAGCTGGGTCATGGGACAAGGCTCTCGCAGGATCCGGGCGATCAGGGTGGTAGCGCGATGCCGCAAACCCAACCCCACGCGCATTGGGGGCTTGGCCCTGCCCCTTTTGGCGGGGCCGAAAAGGGCTGAGTTTACGGCAAACCCCCATTCCGGCTATAATCGCGCCCCTTGTGGGGACGTAGCTCAGCTGGGAGAGCGCCGCGTTCGCAATGCGGAGGTCGGGAGTTCGATCCTCCTCGTCTCCACCATCGTTTTGCAAAAAGGCCGACGGTTCTCCGTCGGCCTTTTTGCATGCCGGCTCGCGGCGTCTGAAGTGTCAGCCCGGCGGCGACTTCGCATCGAGAACGTCGTCGGCCCATGACGTTGCCGCGACCGCGCAAGGAAAGCCGATGGTGCTCACGAGCACGATCAGCGCGTGCCGGATTTCCTCCGGACTCGCCCCCGCTGCGAGCGCCCGGCGCGTGTGGCTATGCACAGCGCCTTCGGAACGAATAGCCGCGGCAGCGGCGAGCTGGATCAGCTGGATCTGCCGTTCATCGAGCGGTCCGGCGCGTCGCGCTGCCTGACCAACCGCTTCCGCAGCCGCCATCAACTCGCCGTGCCGGCGCTGGAGCCTGCCGAAGACATCCGGCACCTTGTTCGTAGCCATCGCTCGTCCCCTCCCGTTATTCCGACCCGCCCGCCATCCATGCGGCAACGGGCATCCTCAATCGCCTGCGGCCGCGGCCTCTGCTGCCACGAAGCGGGCGGTCAGCGCTGCCAACTCCCGATAGAACACGGTCTCCGCGCCCTCGTGCATGGCGACCGTGAACGGGCCGATCCAGGCACCAAGGTGCTCGGCAAGAAAACGTCGCCGCAGGAGCGCCATGGCATTCATCGCATCGAGATCGCCGCCGGCAGTCGCCTGCGTCTCCCGGAAGACCAGCAGGTACAGAAACTCCAGTTCGACGGCGACGTGATCCGGCAGGTCGTGGAAATTTTCGTCGATCTCGAATCCACCCTGCGCGTAGAGTTCCTGGACTGCCATGGACGACTCGCGCATCAAGGTCTGCTGGCCGTCCTGCCAGGAGGATCCGTAGGGCTTTGCCAACGGCGCCACCGGCCCCAGGAAGAGGCGTGTGTAGTCCACCAGCAACGTCTCGGAGTCCTCTGCCGCAAAGGCGGCGTCCATTCGCTTTACACCCTGCGCAAACTCCGGGCTCACGCGCACGGCGGCGGCCAGCATCGAAGCAAAGAGTTTTTCCTCCGCGAACTCCGGACCGGGCTGGTAGTAGCACGCTGCCAGAAAGCGGCACAAGTCGGCGCGGGCAATGCCACGGTCGAGATCGTCCTGCGTCATGCCGGCTCCTGCCAACAAGAGGGGCGGGATGTTCTCCGCCCCGGAGTCCTTCGAATGCGTGATCGCGTTCAACTGCGCACGCTGTTCTTGCCGACGTAGTGTACGTTCGGCCGCGTGCCCTTGT
>JANNYI010000378.1:0-11393 GCA_031410015.1 Betaproteobacteria bacterium
GTTGATCCTTGTCATGTTCCTGTCCGGGGCCATGCTGCTGTGGCCCATCCTGCAACGGCGTTTCTCGCCGGTGAAGGAGGTGGGCAATCTCAACGTGACGCACCTCATCAATCACAAGAACGCCGTGCTGCTCGACATCCGCGAAGACAAGGAATTCGAAGGCGGCAGGCTGCCGGACGCCGTGCACATTCCACTGTCGCAGCTCGATGCGCGCGCGGCGGAGCTCGCGTCGATGGCGGGGCGCCCGGTGGTCGTGTACTGCAGCCGCGGCCAGCGCAGTCGTGGTGCCGGCGCAGCGCTGGCCAAGCTCGGCTTCACCGAAATCTATACGCTGCACGGCGGCATCAAGGCCTGGAAGGACGCGGGCCTGCCCGTCGTGGCGGCGCAGACATGAGCGCGGGCGCGCATCGTGAGGAGGGCACGGTTGCCGTGCCGGTCACGATGTACACGACCGCCTTCTGCCCGTATTGCGTCCAGGCCGAGCGCCTGCTGACGGCCAAGGGTGTGGCCACGATTGCCAGGATCCGTGTCGACCTCGATCCCGAACAGCGCAGCGTCATGATGGAAAAGACCGGCCGGCGCACGGTGCCGCAGATCTATATCGGCGAGACCCACGTCGGCGGGTACGACGACCTGGTATCGCTCGACCGCGCCGGCCGCCTCGAGCCACTGCTCGCAGGAACGTGAAACCGCGCCGGCTTGCCGCCTGACGGCCGCGCCGGTCAGGTAAAATGGCAGGTTAACTCCAAAACCAGCAAGGACGACCAGCATGGCAGATCAACCCACCGCCGCGCCCGAAGGCGCAGGCAACAACCAGGGCATCGGATTCTCGATCGAGCGCATCTACGTCAAGGACCTCTCGCTCGAGAGCCCGGGCGCGCCCCAATCCTTCCAGATGACCGAAGCTCCGTCCATCGAAATCGGCTTGCGCACGCGCGGCGAGCAGGTCGCGCCTGATGTCTACGAATGCGTGATCACGCTCACGGTCACCGCCACCGCCGCGGAGAAGACGGTATTCCTGGTCGAGGCATCGCAGGCCGGCCTGTTCCAGATCCGCGGCGTGCCCGCTGCCGACATGCAGCCCGTGCTCGCCATCCACTGCCCGAACGTGCTGTTTCCGTATGCGCGCGAAACGGTGGCGGACGCCATCCTGCGCGCCGGGTTCCCGCCGGTGCATCTGGCCCCGATCAATTTCGAGGCGCTCTACCAGCAGCAGCTGGCGCAGCAGATGCAGGAACCCGTTCCCGCCGTCACCAACTGACCGCGACGATGATGCCCGGCCGCCAGCTCGTCGCATGGATGCGGGTGGCGGTCGCATGCATGCTGGGCGCCGCGGCCGGATTCGCGGTTGCGGCGGATTACCGCGTCACCGGTGAACCCGCCACCATCCTCTACGACGCGCCGTCGGCCAAGGCGAAGCCGCTCTTCGTCTACGGCCGCGATGTGCCGATGGAGGTGCTGGTCACCGTCGAGGGGTGGACCAAGGTCCGCGACCTCACCGGCAGCATCGGCTGGGTGGGCGGCAAGGGGCTTTCGGAAAAGCGAACGCTGCAGGTGCGCGTGCCGCTGGCGGACGTTCGCGCCAATCCGGACGAGTCGGCACCGCTCGTTTTCCGCGCCGAGCAGAACGTGCTGCTCGAACTGGCCGAGAGCGCCACGTCGCCCGCCACCACCGGCACGCCGGGCTGGGTTCGCGTGCGCCACCGCGATGGCCAGATCGGCTTCGTCCGCGTGCCGCAGGTCTTCGGCCTCTGAATGCCGGCATGACCACCGTCGCGGTTCTTGGCGCGGGTGCATGGGGAACAGCGTTTGCGTGTCACCTGGCGGCGCGCACGTCGACGCGATCGCGCGTGTTGCTATGGTGGCGCGACGCTGCTGCAGCAGGCGCGGCGCTGCAGGCCCGCGAGAACGCCCGCTACCTTCCCGGGGTCGCGCTGCCCGCGGCCCTCGAATGCACGGCCGATCTTCGCGTTGCGGCCGCCGCCGACGTGCTGGTGCTGGCCGCGCCGGTGGCGACCCTGCCGGCGCTGGTGCAGCAGCTGCTGGCAGTGGGCGCCACGGCGCCGCTCGTTTCGCTTGCCAAGGGTTTCGTGCCCGCGGGCGGCGCGGCGACCGGCGCGGCGCTGACGCATGAGGCGCTGGCCCCCCTCTGGCCCGCGCCGGTGGCGGTGCTGTCCGGACCGAGTTTCGCCGCCGAGGTTGCGCGTGGCTTGCCGACGGCGCTGACGGTGGCTGCCACCGACGCCGGATTCGCAGAGCGCGTTGCGATGCTGGTGCGGGGCGACGCGATGCGCGTTTACGCCACCGACGACATTGCCGGCGTCGAGGTCGGCGGCGCGGTCAAGAACGTGCTCGCGATTGCGGCCGGTGCCAGCGACGGACTCGAATTTGGCCACAATGCCCGCGCGGCACTGATCACGCGCGGCCTGGCCGAGACGGCGCGCCTGGCCAGCGCACTGGGCGGCCGCCGCGACACGATCATGGGGTTGTCGGGCATGGGCGATCTCGTGCTTACCTGCACCGGCAACATGTCGCGCAACCGGCAGGTGGGGCTCGCGCTGGCCAAGGGGCAGGCGCTTCCCGCCATCCTGGCCCACCTCGGCCACGTTGCCGAGGGCGTGGGTGCGGCGCGGGCGGTGCAGGCGTTGGCGGAACGGCATCGGGTCGAGATGCCGATCTGCGAGGCGGTGAACCGCGTGCTGCACGACGGTCTGTCGCCGCGCGCGGCCGTGGAGGCATTGCTGCAGCGTGAGCCGCGCTCGGAGCGGCATTAGGACCAGAGGCGCTCCTGCGGTCGCGCGACTGCCGCGGGTCCGCGTGGCGAACGGCGTCAGCCGTCGATGTGCGCGGAGGTTGGCAGCGTGCCCGCGGGACGCGCCCCGGCGCAGGATTGCTGCCGCCACGCCTCGTACACGGTCACCGCGACGGCGTTGGATAGATTGAGGCTGCGCACTTCCGGACGCATGGGAATCGACAGCCGTGCCGTTGGCGGGAACTCGCCGACGACGGCCTCGGGCAATCCTGCCGTTTCGCTACCGAAGACGAAGACGTCGCCCGGCTCGAATCGCGTTGCAAAGAGCGACGCGGTGCCGCCGGTGGTGAGCGCGAACCAGCGGCGCGGTGCATGGCCTTCGAGCGCGGCGCGGCAGGCGCTCCAGTCGGCGTGCACCCGTACCCGCGCATACTCGTGATAGTCGAGTCCGGCGCGCTTCAAGTCCCGGTCGTCCATGCGAAACCCCAGCGGTTCCACCAGGTGGAGTTCGGTGCCGGTGTTGGCCGTGAGCCGGATGACGTTGCCGGTATTGGGCGGAATCTCAGGGTGGACCAACACGACGGCGAACATGGCGGCACCGGTCAGGAATGGGCATCGGGCGGAAGTGTACGCGCGCCGACCCACGCCTCGACCGCGACGGCGCCGGCCGCCCGCGCCGCCCGCGCGGCGGCATCGAGCGTGGCGCCGGTGGTCATCACGTCGTCGACGATGGCGATGCGCAGCCCGGCAAGCGGGCGGGTGGCGGCGAACGCGCCGCGCACATTGCCGGCGCGCGCCGCCCACGGCAATGCCGCCTGCGGCGCCGTGTCCCGCGTGCGCATCAGCGCCGGCCATACCGGCACGCCGAGGCGCCGCCCGAGATGGCGGGCGATTTCGCCGGCCTGGTTGAAGCCGCGCTCGCGCTGGCGTTGACGGGCGAGCGGCAGCGGCACGAGGCAGTCGGGCCGCGGACCAGGCAGCGCGGCCAGCGCCGCAGCAAATATTTCGGCGTAGGCGACGCGGCCGCCGTACTTCAGCGCATGCACGAGCCCGTCCAGCGGGTAGGCGTAGACGTGCGCGCAGCGCGTGGCCTCAAATGCCGGTGGATGGGCGAGACAACGGCCGCAGTTAAGCGCTGCCGGCGTCGGCGACGCGCAATGCGGACAATGCGGTGGCAAGGCGGGCAGCGCGAGGGTGCATGCGGCGCACAGCAGGCGCTCGCCAGCCGGCGCGGCGCAAAGCGCGCAGCGCTGCGGCAGCAGCGCCTGCGCGAGACGTTGCCTGCGCGTTGACTTGTCAAATCCTGTGGGCGAAAAATTTGACATCTTGAATGGGCTTCATTGACACTGCACCTGCCGGGGATGTGCCGCGCGAAGTGAAATGCACGCGGCGTTGCCTTCGATCATTCATCAGCAGCATCCATAGCCACCATCATCCGAACGCATGACCGCCACCGCCACCATCACCCTGCATGCCGCTTCGCCGGCGACCGCCGCGAAGGCATCGCCGCGCGTTGACGTCGACGCGATCGCGGCGCTGTTCGCTCTGCCGTTCAACGATCTGCTCTGGCGCGCGCAGGAAGTGCACCGCGCGCATCACGCGCCCAATGCGGTGCAGTTGTCCACGCTGATCTCGATCAAGACCGGCGGGTGCTCCGAGGATTGCGGCTATTGCCCGCAGGCGGCGCGCTACCACACCGGCGTCGTGGACGAAGCGCTGCTCGATGTGGCGGAAGTCGTCGCCGCGGCCCGCGCCGCCAAGGCCGCGGGCGCCTCGCGCTTCTGCATGGGCGCCGCGTGGCGGGGTCCGAAGCAGCGCGACCTCGACCCGGTGCTGGACATGGTGCGCGAGGTCAAGGCGCTGGGCCTCGAGACATGCGCCACCCTGGGCATGCTGAAGGACGGCCAGGCGCAGCAGTTGCGCGAGGCCGGCCTCGACTACTACAACCACAATCTCGATACCGCGCCGGAGTTCTACGGCGAGATCGTGTCGACGCGCGACTACGCCGATCGCCTCGCCACGCTCGATCGCGTCCGCGATGCCGGGCTTGCGGTCTGCTGCGGCGGCATCGTGGGCATGGGCGAGTCGCGCCTGCAGCGCGCGGGCCTCATCGCGCAGTTGGCCAACCTCGACCCCTATCCCGAGTCGGTACCCATCAACCATCTGGTCCAGGTCGAAGGCACGCCGCTGCACGCCGCGCTGCAGGGCGAAGCCGCGCTCGACCCGCTCGAGTTCGTGCGCACGATCGCCGTGGCGCGCATCGCGATGCCGAAGGCGATGGTGCGCCTGTCCGCGGGCCGCCGCGAATTCGGCGAAGCGGTGCAGGCGCTGTGTTTTCTCGCCGGCGCCAATTCGATCTTCTACGGCGACCGCCTGCTGACCACCGGCAATCCCGATATCGACGCCGACCGCGCGCTCTTCGCCAAACTGGGACTGGAAGCGCTCGCGACCAACCCCGCGTGAGTTCCGCACCGCGGCTGCCGCGCCTCGCCCGCCTCGAAGCCGCGCTCGACCAGCGCCGGGCCGACGGGTTGTTCCGGCAGCGCCGCGTCGTGGCCGCGCCGGCGGGCCCGCGCGCCGTGGTCGATGGACGTCTGCTGCTGGCCTTCGCCAGCAACGACTATCTGGGACTCGCCAACCACCCTGCCGTGATCGATGCGGCGCGCGACGCGGCGCAGGCGTGGGGCGTGGGCGCCGGCGCATCGCATCTCGTCAGCGGCCACACCGCGGCGCACGAGGCGCTGGAGCGCGAGCTGGCGGCCTTCGTGGCGCCCGGCGGCGACGGCGCCGCGCTGCTGTTCTCGTCGGGCTATCTCGCCAACCTGGCGATCCTGACGGTGCTGGCTGGCCGCACCGACGCGATCTTCGCGGATCGTCTCAATCACGCCTGCCTCAATGACGGCGCGTTGCTGGCCCGCGCCACGATGCACCGGTATGCGCACGGCGATGTCGAGGCGCTGTCGCGCGCGCTTGCCGCATCCACTGCGCCGGGCAAGCTCATCGTCACCGACGCCGTGTTCAGCATGGATGGCGACATCGCGCCGTTGCCCCAACTGCTCGAACTTGCGGAACGGCACGACGCGTGGCTCGTCGTCGACGACGCGCATGGCTTCGGCGTGCTGGGCGAGGGTCGCGGCGCGCTTGCGCATTTCAACATCGCGTCGGAACGCATCGTGGCCATGGGCACGCTCGGCAAGGCCGCCGGCGTGGCGGGCGCGTTCGTCGCCGCGCATCCGGTCGTGATCGAATCGCTGGTGCAGACCGCGCGCCCCTACATCTATACGACGGCCACGCCGCCGCTGCTGGCGCAGGCGCTACGCGCGGCGTTGAAGTTGATTCGCGATGATCACTCGCGGCGCGCCGACCTCCATGCGCGCATCGCGCAATTTCGCGCCGGCGCCGCCGCATTGCCGTGGGCGTTGTTGCCTTCGGCGACGGCGATCCAGCCGCTGGTGGTGGGCGACAGTCGCGCCGCTACGGCGGTGAGCGCGGCGTTGCTGGCGCAGGGCATCTGGGTGCCGGCGATCCGGCCGCCGACCGTTCCGGCAGGCACGGCCCGGCTGCGCGTGTCGCTGTCGGCCGCCCATACCGAGGCCGACGTCGATGCACTGCTGGGCGCGCTGGCCGGCGCCGCATGAGCGACATGCACATCGACTGGAGCGGCAGCGGACCACCGCTCGTCCTGCTGCATGGCTGGGCGATGCACGGCGGTCTTCTCGCGCCGCTCGTGCCGGCCTTGTCGGCGAAGTTCCGGGTCGCGGTCGTCGACCTTCCGGGGCACGGGCACTCCGCAGCCATGCCGGTCGCATCGCTCGACGACGTCGTATCCGAACTCGCCACGCGGTTTGCCGCTATCGGGTTGCCCTTGCGGGTGCTGGGCTGGTCGATGGGCGCGGCGGTGGCGCTGCGGTGGGCGCGGCTTGCGCCGCAGCACGTCGGGCGTCTCGTCCTGGTCGGCGCAACGCCCCGCTTCGTGGCGTCGCCCGACTGGCCGCATGCCATGGCCCCGGAGACGCTGGCCCGCTTCGGCGACGAGCTGGCCGTGGCCTACCGCTTGACGCTGCAGCGCTTCCTGACGCTGCAGATGCAGGGCAGCGATGCGGGACGCGCCGCCTTGCACGAACTGCGCGGCGCGCTGTTCGCGCGGGGCGAGCCTGGTGCCGAGAACCTGCGCGCGGCGCTGGCGATGCTGCAGGCGGTCGATCTGCGCGACGATGCCGGCCATGTCGCCGCGCCGGCGCTGATCGTGTCGGGCGATCGCGATACGCTGACCACGGCCGCGGCCGGCGCGTGGCTGGCGGCCGCGATGCCCACGGCGCGGCAAGTGGTCATCAACGGCGCGGCGCACGCGCCGTTCCTGTCGCATCGGCCGGCCTTCGACGCGGCGGTGCTGCCGTTCCTGGACGAGTACTGAATGAATCCCGATACGCCCACGCCGCCACGCGACCCGCGCGAGGTCGATGCGCGCGCGGTGCGGCGCGCGTTCGGACGCGCGGCGGCGACCTATGACGCCGCCGCGGTCCTGCAACGCGAGGTGGGGGCGCGCATGGCGGCGCGTCTTGACGTCGTGAGGCTCGAGCCGACGACGATCCTCGACGCCGGGTGCGGCACCGGCGAGGCGATCGCCGGGCTGGGATTGCGCTTTCCCGCCACGCGCGTGATCGCGCTCGACCTCGCGCTGCCGATGGCGTCCGCGGCGCGCGCGCGTGTCCGCAGCGGCCGCTCGCTGCTGCAGCGCCTGTTGCGCTGGCGCGCGGACGAAGGCAGCACGAACCCCGGCTTTGTCTGCGGCGACATCAACGCCCTGCCTTTCGGTGCCGCCGCGTTCGAACTCGTCTGGAGCAATCTCGCGTTGCAATGGGTCAACGACCTGCCGGGCGCGTTCGGCGAATTGCGGCGGGTGCTGCGCGTCGGCGGCCTGCTGTCGTTCACGACCTTCGGTCCGGACACGCTGCGCGAGGTCCGCGCTGCGTTTGCCGCAGTGGACGGCCACCCGCACACCAATCGTTTTGCCGACATGCACGACATCGGCGACATGCTGGTGCACGCTGGCTTCGCCGATCCGGTGATCGACATGGAGACCATCATCCTTACGTATGGCGACGCGCGGGCCATGCTGGCCGACCTGAAGGCGATCGGCGCCACCAACGCGACGCGGGGCCGCGGCCGGGGCCTCATGGGCAAGGCGCGACTGGCGCAGGCGCTGGCCGGGCTCGACGCGCTGGCCCGCGACGGCCGCATCCCGGCGACTTTTGAAGTGATCTACGGCCACGCGTGGAAAGTCGAGGCCGTCCGCACCCCGGACGGGTTGCCCATCGTCCGGTTCGGTCGCCGCTGATGCCACCTGACCACAAGGCGGCGCCAACGCCCGGGGTCTTCCTGACGGGCACCGACACCGGCGTGGGCAAGACCTTCGTCGCCGTGGCGCTGTTGCGGGCGCTGGCCGCGCGGGGGGTGCGCGCCGCCGGCATGAAGCCGGTGGCCGCCGGTGTGCTGCCGGGCGCCGCATGCAATGCCGACGTCGAGGCGCTGGCGCAGGCCGACGGCCTGCCACTGGCGCTGCGCGACCGCAATCCCTGCGCGTTCGCGCCGGCCATCGCCCCCCACATTGCCGCGGCTGAGGCCGGCAGCCGCATCGATCTCGAGGTCATCGCCGCGGCGTGGCAACGCGTGCGCGCCGCGGCCGACGTGGTCGTCGTCGAAGGTGCGGGCGGCGTCATGGTGCCGCTCGACGAGCGCCACGACATGCTCGACATCGCCTCGAGGCTCGACTTGCCGGTGCTGCTTGTCGTCGGCCTGCGCCTCGGCTGCATCAATCACGCGCTGCTGTCCGCGCAGGCGGTGCGCGCGCGCGGCTTGCGGCTCGTCGGCTGGGTGGCCAACGAGCTCGACCCGGCGATGTTGCGAATCGATGCCAACATCCAGAGCATTGCGACGCGGATCGGAGTGCCGCCATTGGCGACCCTGCGGTGGGACCCGACCGTGTCCGCAGCGTCCGCTGCTCTGGACAAAGCTGCGGACGCGCTGCTGTCGACTTTACGCCACGATCGTTTGGGGTGAACCTGCGGTGTAACGACGTAGCCGACACGCGCGCCGCGCAACAATCGCGTTCCGCCGGTTTGCCGGGGCGTCAAGGGTTCCGGCAGGGGTTGATTCATGCTAAGATTTTGTGGTTTTGCAGCGCAGCAGCGGGGCGGCTGGGCATACCGGAGCCGGCGATGGGTTCCGGCCAGCGCCAGCCGGCGGGGTGGTGCCGCAAGCGATGGGGTCGGGCGTGCGTAACGCGCTTCCTCCCCTTCCCGCGGATCCCGACTACTGCGTCGTTGCGCGCCATCACGACTCGCTTCCGCGGCATCAGCGCTGGGCAATGTTCGGCGTCCTGGCGGGGATGAGTTTGTGCCTGGCGGTGGCCTTTGCACTGGTTGGAGCGTGGCCGGTCTTGCCGTTTTCGGTGGTCGAGATCGGGATGTTGGGTCTGGCGTTCTGGCTGGTGGAACGGCGGGCCGACGATTGGGAACGCCTTTCGGTGGTCGGCGACCGGGTGCTGATCGAGCGCCATCGGCGCGGCCGCCGCGAACAGCGCGAATTCAATCGATGCTGGCTGCGGGTGGAATTCGATCCTGGCGGCTTCGGCCGGCGGGCGCGGGTGACGTTGCACAGCGCAGGAAATGCGGTGGATTTCGGTGGCGCCATGTCGGTCGCCGAAATGCAGGTGATGGCCAGGGAATTACGGCGAATTGCCGGGTTGCGCTGAAGGCGGGCGCCTCCCGTGGCGTACGGGCACAGACTTTTCGAGGACAGCATGAGTCGCAAGCACATCTTTGGCGGGACCTGGCAGCGGAGCATCGCGGGGATCATCGCGGCGCTGGCGGGCGCGGCAGGACTTTTTCCCGGCGCGGCGTTCGCGGCCTGGGACGTCAACTTCCAGCCGCCCGTCACGCCGATCGCGCAGCAGATGTTCGACCTCAACATCTACATCTTCTGGGTCTGCGTGGTGATCTTCATCGCCGTGTTCGGCGTGATGTTCTACTCGATCTTCAAGCATCGCAAATCGGTCGGCCACAAGGCGGCGCAGTTCCACGAGAACACCACGGTCGAGATCGTCTGGACGATCATCCCGTTCCTGATCCTGCTCTTCATGGCCTGGCCCGCCACCAAGACCATCCTCGCGATGAAGGACACCACCGGCTCCGATCTCACGATCAAGGTCACCGGCTACCAGTGGAAGTGGGGCTACGATTACCTGCAGGACGGCTTCGGGTTCTACTCGAGCCTGTCCACGCCGCTGGCGCAGATCGAAAACCGGGAAGCCAAGGGCGTCAATTACCTCCTCGAGGTCGATCGCCCGCTGGTGGTGCCCGTCGACACCAAGGTGCGCGTCATCATCACCGCCAACGACGTGCTGCACGCGTGGTGGGTCCCGGCCTTCGGCGTCAAGCAGGACGCCATTCCCGGCTTCGTCCGCGACTCGTGGTTCAAGGCGGAGAAGACCGGCATCTATCGTGGCCAGTGCGCCGAACTGTGCGGCAAGGAACACGGCTACATGCCGATCGTGGTCGAGGTCAAGTCGAAGGCCGACTACGCCGTTTGGGTCGCCGACCAGAAGAAAGTGGCATCCGCGTCGGCCGAGGATCCCGCCAAGGTCTGGACGGAAGCCGCGCTGGCCGAGGTGGGATCGAAAGTCTTTGCCGGCAACTGCGCCGCCTGTCACCAGGCCAATGGCAAGGGGGTCCCGGGAGCGTTCCCGGCGCTCGATGGTTCCAAGATCGTCAACGGCCCGCCGGTCGCGCAGCTCGCGCTCGTTCTCAACGGCAAGACCGGCACCGCGATGGCCTCGTTCAAGCAGTTGTCGAACACCGAAATCGCCGCCGTGATCGCCTACACGCGCACGGCCTGGGGCAACAAGTCGGACCAGTTCGTCCAGCCCGCCGAAGTCAAGATGGCGCGCAAGTAAGCCGTCGGGCTTCGACCAGCCAGCAGCCAGCCATACCGATCATCGCCAGGAGCAAGCAATGAGCAGCATTCCCCACGATCACGCCGCAGGCGCGGGCCACGAGCACGATCACGGTCATCACCCCTCGGGGCTGATGCGCTGGGTGACCACCACCAATCACAAGGACATCGGCACGCTGTACCTGCTGTTCGCGCTGACGATGTTCTTCGTCGGCGGGGTGATGGCGCTGACGATCCGGGCCGAACTGTTCATGCCCGGCATGCAGATCGTGCATCCCGAGTTCTTCAATTCGCTGACCACGCTGCACGGACTCATCATGATCTTCGGCGCGATCATGCCGGCGGCGGTGGGCTTCGCCAACTGGATGATCCCGCTGATGATCGGCGCGCCCGACATGGCGTTTGCGCGGATGAACAACTGGAGCTTCTGGCTGCTGCCGCCCGCGGCGATCATGCTGATCGGTTCGTTCTTCGTTCCCGGTGGCGCTGCTGCCGGCGGCTGGACGCTTTACCCGCCGCTGTCGGTGCAGGCCGGCATGGGGCTCGACCTCACGATCTTCGCGATCCACATCATGGGCGCGTCGTCCATCATGGGCTCGATCAACATCATCACCACCATCCTCAACATGCGCGCGCCCGGCATGACGCTGATGAAGATGCCGATGTTCGTGTGGACCTGGCTCATCAC
>JANNYI010000379.1:0-1315 GCA_031410015.1 Betaproteobacteria bacterium
CGCCAAGTAGTCCCGCAGTTAGTCCCGCTTCGCGCACCGCGGTGGTGCGCAGCCTCAAGATCCCGCCATGGCCGCACCCGTCCAGCACTACGATGAAATGAACCTGCCCGCCGCCGCCGGGCGGGGCGTGCGCGAGCACTACAAGCACGTGGTCGACTGGCTGGCCGGCATGCCGCCCGAGCGCGTCGCGGAAAAACGCCGCGAGGCGGACCTGCTGTTCCACCGGGTCGGCATCACATTCGCGGTCTACGGGGATGAAGCCGGCGCGGAGCGCCTGATCCCATTCGACACCATCCCGCGCATTATTCCGCTGGCCGAATGGGAGATGCTCGCCCGCGGCCTCAAGCAGCGCGTGACCGCGCTCAACCGCTTCCTGCACGACATCTACCACGGCCAGGACATCATCAAGGCCGGGGTGATCCCCGCCGAACAGGTGCTCACCAACGAGGCCTACCAGGTCTCCATGATCGGCCTGGACCTGCCCAACCACGTCTACTCGCAGATCGCCGGCATCGACCTGATCCGCCACGAGGACGGCGGCTATTACGTCCTCGAGGACAACCTGCGCACCCCGTCCGGGGTCTCCTACATGCTCGAGAACCGCAAGATGATGATGCGGCTTTTCCCCGAGCTGTTCGCCACCCAGTCGGTGCTGCCGGTCGAGCACTACCCGGGCCTGCTGCTCGACACGCTGCGCGCGGCGGCGCCCCGCGAGATGCGGGAACCCACCGTGGTCGTGCTGACGCCCGGCCAGTACAACAGCGCCTACTTCGAGCATGCGTTCCTCGCGCAGCAGATGGGCGTGGAGCTGGTCGAGGGCGCGGACCTCTTCGTGAAGGACGGCCACGTCTACATGCGCGCGACGGGCGGGCGGCAGCGCGTCGACGTCATCTACCGGCGCGTCGACGACGCTTACCTCGACCCGCTCGCCTTCCGCCCGGATTCCTTCCTCGGCGTGCCGGGCCTGCTGTCGGTGTATCGCGCCGGCAACGTGGGCCTTGCCAACGCGCTGGGCACCGGCGTAGCCGACGACAAGTCGACCTACCCTTACGTGCCCGACATGATCCGCTTCTACCTGAGCGAAGAACCAATCCTGAAGAACGTGCCCACCTGGCAGCTCAAGAAGCCCAAGGACCTCGCCGAGGTGATGGACAATCTCGCCAAGCTGGTGGTCAAGGAAGTGCAGGGCTCCGGCGGCTACGGCATGCTCATCGGGCCGACTTCGACAAAGAAGGAGATCGAGGCCTTCCGCGCGCGCATCCTCGCCAACCCGGCCAACTACATCGCGCAGCCCACGCTCTCGCTGTCGACCTGC
>JANNYI010000380.1:0-9402 GCA_031410015.1 Betaproteobacteria bacterium
GGTACGCCAGGGCCCGCCCGATCCGGACGTCGCCCGCCAGGGTCGTGTCCCGGGTGACGTGCGTATCCGCCAGCGTGGCCACCGCTGTGCGCGCGACAGCCCGCATGGCGTCCGCATCGGCGTTCCCGCGCAAGGCGTCGAGCAGCATGGCAGCTGACCGGCGCGATGCGTCGTGCGGCAGCGCCGAGATTTCCATCGCGCCGTATTGCCGCGACAAGGCCCGCCCCTCGTAACTTTCCGGCTCGACGAAGAGCTGCGCCACGAGCGCGCCGTCGAGTTCGAACTCGTGGGGACAGTGCGACGTGACGATGGCGGCGTCGAACTCGCGCCAGGGTTCCTTCGTATCGTCGCGGAATCGGAACTCGCCTTCCAACGCCAACGCCAGCTGGTGCGCGTGGTGGTCGTGCCACTCCGACCGACCCCGCCCGCTGCCGATCCAGAGGCTTCCGGTTTGCCAGAAGTAGACGCGGCCCGACGCGGCCAGCGTGCGCTGCGTCTGGCGGCGCTCCGACGATGTCGCATTCGTGATGTCGCGATTTCGGTCAGGCACCGTGCCTCCCTGAAAGTCAGCCGTTTCGTTCAAGTCCGGGTCGATGCATCCGGGAAGAATGGCACATCTTCAACGGCAAACACCATTCAAGGAGCCCAGCATGTCTCGACGTCTCGTCGCATCCGTACTTCTCATCACCACGCTCGCCGGCTGCGCCGCGCCGCCGCGCGATCTCGACCTGTCGCTGCGCCATCCCAGCGCCGAAGGTCGCTATGTGGTCCAGATGGAACCACCGGCCACGCCGCCGGCCGTCAACCAGATCCATGCCTGGCAGATCAAGCTGAACACCGCTGACGGCGCACCGGTCCGCAACGCCCGTATCGCCGTGGATGGTGGAATGCCTCAACACGGGCATGGGCTGCCCACGCAGCCGCAGGTCACGCGCGAAGTCGTCGCCGGCACCTACCTCATGGAAGGCATGAAGTTCAGCATGACCGGCTGGTGGGAAATCAAGCTCGCGGTGGACGCGCCGCAGGGGGCCGATACAGCGGTATTCAACGTCGTCGTCGACCCCTCGGGCGTCAGGCGATGACTGCGCCAGGACATGCCGGCGCGGACGCTGAAGCGGCCCGCGCCCCCGCCGCCGGCCGCATTTTCGGCAGCGGCCGTGGCTACGCCGCGGTGACCCGCGTCCTGGTCGTCGTATCCGCACTCGCCTTGCTCACCGGCTTTTCCTGGACGGAGGCGTGGAATGCCGATGACAAGGCGGTGCTCGCGTCCATGGCACTGGAGAAACTGCCGGCGCTTGCGCCAGATCCTTCCAACGTCGTGGCCGATGTGCCGGCGGCGGCGGTGCTCGGCAAGCGCCTGTTCACTGAGGTTCGGTTCTCGCGCAACCAGGCGGTCTCGTGCGCGACGTGCCATGCGCCCGACCTGCAGTTTCAGGACGGCCTGCCCGTCGGCAAGGGCGTTGGCACCGGCTCCCGGCGAACGATGCCCATCGCCGGGTCGGCGCACAGCCCCTGGCTCTTCTGGGACGGACGCAAGGACAGCCTGTGGTCGCAGGCGCTCGGTCCGCTGGAGGATGCCGTCGAGCATGGCAGCAACCGCACGCGGATTGCAAAGCTGGCGCAAGCACGCTACCGGGCTGAGTTTGACGCGCTGTTCGGACCGATGCCTGAATTGGCCCCGCTGCCGGACGATGCGGGGCCGCTGGGTACCGCCGCCGAGCGCGCGGCATGGCAAGGCATGGACCCGGGCCGCCGCAAGGACGTGAACCGCGTGTTCGCCAATCTGGGCAAGGTGATCGCGGCGTACGAGCGGACCCTTGCGCCCGGCGAGTCGCGATTCGACCGCTATGTCCGCGCCGTCGTTGCAGGTGACCGGGAAGGGCAGCAGGTGCTCGCGCCGCACGAGATCCGTGGCCTGCGCCTGTTCCTCGGCAAGGGGCAGTGCGCAACCTGCCACAACGGGCCGCTCTTCACCGACCAGCACTTCCACAACACGGGCGTTCCGCCGCGTGACCCCGCCAACCCCGACCACGGTCGCGCGGTTGCAACGGCCAAAGTGCAGCGCGACGAGTTCAATTGCCTCGGCGCGTTCAGTGACGCGCCGCCGGAGGCCTGCCAGGAACTTCGCTTCATGGCGACCGACGACGCGGCGCAGCTCGGCGCGTTCAGGACGCCGAGCCTGCGCAATGTCGCGCAGCGCGCACCGTACATGCATGCCGGGCAGTTCGCGAACCTGGAGGAGGTCGTCGCGCACTACGCGAAGTCGCCGCCGGCCGCCGTCGGGCACTCCGAGCTGGCGCATGGAACGGGAGGCCACGCTGAGCGCATGCCCATCCGGCTGTCGGCGTCGGAAACGCGGGATGTCGCGGCGTTTCTGGAGTCACTGTCAGGCGCGGTTGTGGAGTCCCCTGCGCCCCCGAGGCATTGAGTGGTGGTGGTCGCCAGATGGCGTCAGACTTCGCGACCGCCCGCCGCCGCTTGGCGCTTGGCCGCGACGGGGACGCAGCGGTCGCGGCGACGCGGCAGGCATCCGGTGCCATGTGGCCCGTTCCGGGCAGGTGGGTCCAACGGCTGCCTACTGCACGCCTTCATGGCATTGCGGTAGCATCTTGGTACATCCCCATCCTTGCCGAGCAGACTCCATGTGCCCCTCTCGCTTCGTACGCGCGCCCGCCGTGCACCGTTCGTTGCCCAGCCTTGCTTTCGCATTGCTGTTCGCGGCGTCTGCCGCGCTGGCGCAGCCCGGTATGGGCCAGCAGACGAAGACCTTCAAGATCGGCGGCCCCGACGAGCTGTGGGACGTCACGATGAAGATGGAGATGCCCGGCATGCCGATGGCGATGCCGGCGCAGACCTACCAGTCCTGCCTCAAGAAGGACCGCAAGGGCGAAGACACCATTCCCCAGCAGGAGAATTGCCGGACCACCGATGTCAGGACGGTCGGCAACAAGGTGACGTTTGCCATGGAGTGCACGGGCAAGGACCCGATGACCGGCCGCGGCGAGATCACCTCCACCCCCACGTCCTACGACGGCAAGATGCAGGTGAAGTCGACGCGCCGTGGCCAGGAAATGGAGATGACGCAGACGTTCTCCGGCAAGAAAGTGGGCGCCTGCACCGACGAGTCGGAAAAATTCATTGCCAATGCCAAGTCCGCGGGCGACTCGCAGCTTGCCAAGATCTGTGGCGACAGCATGGAAGCACTTCAATTCGAACTGTTCACCGGCAAGGACGCCGTATGCGTGTCGCAACGCAAGGCCTTCTGCGACAAGGTGGGCGGGCTCGGTCGCGACATGCGCGAACCGGCGACCTTCAAGGCCGTGGTCGCCAAGGCGAGCATGGATTACGTCCAGGGGTCGTTCCGCGCTTGCAACGTGAATTTCGCGGAAACATCCAAGGCAGCCTGCAGCAAGGCGTTGTCGGCCAAGGATTGGGCATTCGTCGGCAACGGCTCCTGCGACGACGATGTGCGCACGGCCGGACCGACGTATTGCCAGGGCCGCGATTACTACCTCGTGGACAGGTCGTTGACCTCGCTGTGCAACCGCTATGCGCGCCTGACGCGGGGCGCCGGCGCCGTCGCGGGCGCTGGCGAGCCGGCCGCGCCCGGCGCAACGTCGACCAAAGGAAATGCGGGCGCACCGCAGGCTTCAGCGCCAGGAACCACCACGCAGACCGTACCGACGCCGGCCGCGCCGAAGGCCGATCCGGTCCAGCAGGGCGTGGACGCGTTGCGCAAGCTGCTGCCGTTCTAGCCCCGGCCGCCATGGCGCGCCGCGGGCTGGTGGTCGCGGTCGCGCTCGCGGCGGCGGCATGGCTTCCGGCCGCCGCACGCGCGGCCGAGCCGCCGAATCCCTGGCCCGATGCAGCCGCGGCCTATCTCGTGCGCATCGACGGCGTGGAGCGTTGGGCGGCCGCCGCGTCGACGCGGCAAAAGCCCGCGAGCCTCACCAAGATCCTGACGGCGCTGCTGGTGCTGGAAGCGGTCGCGCCGACGGCGGAGGTGGTCGTCAGTGCCCGCGCGGCGCGCGCGGACGGCGCGCGGATCGGACTCGCGGCCGGCATGCGCATGCGCGTGGCCGACCTGCTGACCGCGATGCTGCTGCGCTCGGCCAACGATGCGTGCCTCGCGCTGGCCGAGCATGTGGCCCGATCGGAAGCCGCGTTCGTCGCGCAGATGAACGCGCGCGCAGTGGCAATGGGGCTCAAGGACTCGCACTTTGCCAATGCCTGCGGCTTCGACGCGCCCGACCACTACGCGTCGGCGCGCGACCTCGCCGTGATCGCCGACACCGCGCTGGCGCAGCCCGCCTTTGCCGACATCGTGGCGCGTGAACAGGGCACGGCGCGCACTCGCGACGGCCGTGTGTTTCGCTTCGACAACACCAATGTGCTGCTCGGCCGCGTCGATGGCGCCCGCGGCGTCAAGACCGGCTGGACCAAGGCTGCGGGACGGTGCCTGGTCGGGTTCGCGCAGCGCGGCAACACCCGCGTGCTGGTGGTGCTGCTGGGCGCGCCGGATCGCTGGTGGGACGCGGTGGCGATGCTCGAGAGCGCGTTCGATGAGGCGCGCGGCAGTCGCGTGCCCGCGCCGTCCAGCACCGCGCCGGCGCCGCGATGACGCGCCGCCACGCGGCCGCGCTGGTCGTGCTGGCGCTGCTGGCGGCCTACGCGGCGGCGCCGTGGACGGCTTTCCAGTACGACGATTTTCGCGTCGTCGTCATCGAGCGCGACGTGCACTCGTGGCCCGCGTTCGTCGCGTCGATGCCGGGACTGCGCCCGCTGACGAAGGCCAGCTACGTCGTCAACTGGACCTGGTCGCAGGCGCCGGCGGGATTCGCGCTGATGGGCGTGGCGCTGCATGTCGCCGCGTCGCTGCTCGTCCTGGCGCTGGCGCGGCGCTGGCTCGCCGCCATGGCCCCGGCGTGCCCGCGGCCCGAATTCGCAGCGCTGTTGTGCGCGCTCCTGTTTGCGCTGCATCCGGCGCAGACGGAGGCCGTGGTCTACATCGCCGGACGCTCCACCGTCCTGTCGGGCGTCGCCACGCTGGCGGGTCTTTATGCCTGGGAACGCGCTCGCGATGGCGCATCCCGCGCCTGGATGGCGGGGGTGATCCTGTGCCTGGCAGCGGCGTTGGCGGCACGCGAGGCGGCCTGGACGCTGCCGTTGGCGCTGCTGCTGGTCGAGTGCGCGCGGGGCGCACGCCTGCGCGACGCACTCAAGGCCACGGCGCCGGTCTGGATCGCGTTCGCCGTGGTGGTGGCCGCCGTGATGGCCGTGGCCGCCAACCGCCGGTTGCTCGCATCGAGTCTTGCCATTCGCGGCCCGCTGGACAATCTCCTCGCCCAGGTGGACGCCGTCGCGTATCTCGTGACCCATCCGTTCTTCACGCTGCGCCTCAACTTCGATCCGCCGCTGGTGCCGCGCACGGCGCTCGATGTCGAAGGGGTGGTGCTGCTGGCGGCGATTGCGGCCGCGCTGCTCGCCGGCTTCGTGCAACTGCGTCGCCGGCCGTGGCTGGGCTTTGGCATCCTCTGGTTCGCGTTGGCGCTGCTGCCCACGCACGGCCCGCTGGCGCGCCTCGAACTCGCCAACGACCGACAGCTGTACCTCGCGCTCGTCGGCCCCGGACTCATCGTCGGCGTCATGCTCGGCACGTGGTCGCGGCGGCGAGCGGCCGCGTTGGCGACGGTCGTGCTCGCGCTGGCGCTGGGTCTGGCCACCTTCGTGCGGGTCACCGACTACGCCAGCGAGACACGGCTCTGGACGGCGACAGTGCGGGCATCGCCGGCCAATCCGCGTGCGTGGAACAATCTGGGTCACGCGCTGGAGCAGGACGGGGACTTCGTCGGCGCCCGCGCTGCGTATGAGCGAGCGCTCACTCTTGACCCGACGCATCGCAAGGCGCGCGGCAATATCGACGCGCTGCCGCGGCCCTGACCGCTAATGGTATGCGCCCGCCGCCACGCGCCCGCAGCGTTTAGACTCTCCGTTTCACCCCACCCATTCTTCAGGTTCGGAGCGCCATGTACAGCGAAGAGGAACTGGCGTCGGCGGTCGAGGCCGGCGTCTTGACCGAGGCGGCCGCGGATGCCTTCCGCGCCCATGTCGCGCAGATGCGCGATGGCCCGGCGGTGGACGAGGAACGCTTTCGCCTCGTCACCGGCTTCAACGACATCTTCGTCGTGATTGCGTGCGCGCTCCTGCTGGCGGCGCTGGCGGTCATCGGCACGACGGTCGCGCCGTGGCTCGGCGCGCTGGCCGTGGTCGTGGCGTCGTGGGGCCTCGCGGAATTCTTCGTCCGCAAGCGGCACATGGCGCTCCCGGCCATCGTGCTTGTGGCCACCCTGGTCGGCAGCCTGGTGGTGCTTGGCGTCAACTATGTCGACGACGGGATGGCCGGCTGGGTGGCGGGCAGCATCGCCGCGGTGATCGGCGCCTGGCTGCACTGGCTGCGCTTCCGCGTTCCCATCACGGTGGCGCTCGGGATGGCGGCGGTCATCGGCGCGGTGGGGACGCTGCTGCTGGTGGTCGTGCCGGATGCCAGGAACTGGATCACGGCGATCACCATGGTGGCCGGTGTGGTCGTCTTCGCGCTCGCGTTGCGCTGGGATGCGGCCGACCCCCTGCGCCAGACCCGCAAGTCCGACGTGGCGTTCTGGCTGCACCTGCTGGCGGCGCCGCTGCTGGTGCGCGCCGTGTTCGGCGCCCTGGGCGTTTCCCAAGGCGAAACGACCGCGACCAGCGCGCTGGTGGTCGTGGCGCTCTACGTGGCGATTGCACTGATCTCGCTGGCGATCGATCGGCGGGCGCTGATGGTGGCGGCACTGAGTTACGTGCTCTACACCTTCAGCGCGCTGCTCAACCAATTTGGCGTGGTGAGCCTCGGCTTTGCGATCACCGCGCTGGCGGTGGGTGCGGCGTTGCTGCTGCTGTCCGCCTTCTGGCACCGCAGCCGCGCGCTGGTGCTGATGTGCCTGCCGCAAGCGATACAGGGGCGCCTGCCCAGCGCCCGATAACGTCGGGAAGTCATTCGGCACTTCGCCGGGCAGGCATCCCGCGCGACGCGGTCGCGCGGACCTGCGGCGCGAAGTAAACTCGTCACCTGATGCCATCCGCTGCTGCATCGCAAGGGGAACCCGCCATGCCCGAACCTGCCGGAAGTTCACTGTTCGACGAACTGCGCGTCCAATACGAAACGGCGCGCACGTCGCCGCACCAGCACGAGGACGTCGAGGGTTACCAGCAGATCGACGCCCGCCTGCGCAAGGCCTATGGCTGGCTGGAAAAGGCGATGGCGTACCTGGACGAGCTGAAACCGCCGATCCAGCATCGCTACGACCTCGGCCACGGCATGGTGCTGCAGAATCCGCGCTTCAATCGCGGCTATGTCGGCCAGCACACGCAGCGCATCGTCGGCTTTCCCGTCATCGACGAAATCAACATCTGGTACGAGATCGGCACGGCGCAGGCGTTGACGCTCGAGGTGTCGCCGGGCGGCGTGGCGCTGGCGGAAAAGGCGCTGGACGAGGCCGGGCTGCAGTACTCGGCGCGCCGCATCGTGGATCATGCCGGCGTGGTCACCAAGTGCGTGCTGACCGTGCCGCCGGCGGTGCCCGCGGCCGTCATGTTCAAGACCGATTACCGCACCGGCCTCATCAGCTGCGCGATGACCAACGTGGACCGCTTCGATCGCGTGACGCTCGAATTCCACAGCACGGCCATCGACGAGCATGTGCTCGACGAGCTCCTGCACTTCATGCTTGGGCGCGACTCCAACTTCCTGCGGCGGGCACCACTCGCCGGCATTCACGGGCAGCCGCGGGCTTGAAGCCGCCCGCGCTGGCCTAGCGCGATCCCCAGTTGCGGAAACTATCGCCTTCGCTGCGGTCGACGTCGCGCTGCATGACTTCGAGTTGCGCGGGATCCGAGGCGCCGGCAAAGCGCGCTTCCTGCCGATAGGCTTCGCCATCCGGACGAAGGTGCCGGCGCGCGCTCCATCCATTGATTGCCGCGCCGGCGCGCATCGGCAGTGATTGCACGAATTGGGTGATGGCGGCCACCGGCGCCGCGAACGGCGAGGTGCCGTGGTCGACCCAGGTGTTGCGTAGCGACAATTGATCCACGTGCGGCATGAGCGTTCTCCTGCAGCCGGGGGTTCGAGCAGCGCGCGGCGCGCGGCGGGGCTCGGACTCCAATGCGGGCGCTGGTGAAAGCGGCAGCCGCAACGGCTTGCGATGTCATGCAATGTAGGCGCGTCGCGCCGCGGCGAATAGCGATGGATTTGTCGCAATATGTTAAGATTTTCTGAACAATGACAATGCGCCCATGCGTCTGCCACCGTTAAATGCCGTGCGTGCCTTCGACGCCGTCGCGCGCCTGGGTTCGGTGCGCGCCGCGGCGGAGGAGCTCGCGGTCACGCCGGCCGCCGTAAGCCAGCAACTGCGGGTGCTGGAAGCCAATCTCGGCCTGCCGCTGACGCAACGCGATGGCCGCGGCATCGCGTTGACCGAGGCCGGCCGGCACTGGCATGGCGAAGTGGCGCGGCACCTGCGCGCCATCGCCGAAGCGGCGGAGCGCGTGCGGCCGGGGCGGCGCGTGGTGCAGGTCACCGTGGTCCCGTCGTTCGGGTCGCGCTGGCTGCTGCCGCGCCTGCCGCTCTTCACCGCGCGGCAGCCGGAGATCGAGGTGCGCATCGAGGCCAGCGCGAATCTGGTGGACTTGTCGCGGGACGCCTTCGATCTGGCAATCCGCGAGGGCAAGGGCGTGTATCCCGAAGCGGAGTCGATGCAGCTCTTTCCGCTGGAGGTGCTGGTGCTGGCCAGCCCGTCCTACGTGCGGATGCTGAAGGGCAAGGGCCGCCATGTGGACTGGTCGCGCGCGCGCCTGCTGCATGAGGTCAATCTCGACTACTGGCCGAGCTGGGTGGCCGCGATGGGCGTGGAAGGGGTCGATGTCGCGCGCGGCCTTTACTTCAGCCACACGATGATGACGCTGGACGCGGCCGTGGATGGCCAGGGCGTGACGTTGTCGCCGCGGTGCCTTGCCGAGCGCGAGTTGCAGCGGAAGCAGTTGGTGCAGGTGGATCCGCGCAGCTACTACCTGACGGGGCACGGCTATTACCTGGCGTGGGCCAGGCGCAGCGTGCGGCCGTTGTCGCCGGCGGCGGTTGCCTTCCGCGACTGGGTAATGGAAGAGGCGCAGGCGTCCCCAGCGTCTTAGCGCCTGTAGGCGAGGCTGTAGGCGAGGCTTCAGCCTCGCAGGTATGACGCGCGCCAAACCTGCGAGGCTGAAGCCTCGCCTACAAGCGCGAAGTCGTTGGGGACGCCTGTGCCTCTTCCATTACCCAGTCGCGGAAGGCAACCGCCGCCGGCGACAACGGCCGCACGCTGCGCCTGGCCC
>JANNYI010000381.1:0-3229 GCA_031410015.1 Betaproteobacteria bacterium
GTACAATCCTGCAAAGACCCTCATGAACCGTCCCGAACAACCCGGTACCCTGATGCCGATTCCCGACATGCAGTCGGAGCGCGACGAACGCCACCTGGCCATCGACCAGGTGGGCATTCGCGGCATCCGGTATCCGCTGCAGTTTGCCGATCACGACGGCGTGGCGCAGCCCACCATCGCGAGCGCAAGCGTCCTGGTGGCGCTGGCGGAAGATCGCAAGGGCACGCACATGTCCCGGCTGGTCATGCTGCTGGAGGAGCGCGCGGCGCCCGGCGCGCCCCCTCTGACCGTGGCCGGCATGCGCGCGCTGCTCGACGACCTTGTGCTGCGCCTCGATGCGCCCGGTGGCCGCATCGAGCTGGTGTTTCCGTTCTTCGTGCGCAAGATCGCGCCGGTGTCGGGAGTGGCCAGCCTGCTCGATTACGAGGTTCGGCTCACCGGCGAATTGGCGGGCGGACGCTATGCCGCGACGATCGCGGTGGCGGTGCCGGTCACTTCGCTGTGCCCCTGCTCGAAGGAGATCTCGGCGTACGGTGCGCACAACCAGCGCTCCATGGTCACGATCGCCGTGCGCCCGAAGGCGCCGGTGCTCGTGCATGACCTCATCCGGATCGCCGAGGAAGAGGCGTCGTGCGAGCTCTACGGGATATTGAAGCGTGCCGACGAGAAATACGTCACCGAGCGGGCTTACGACAATCCGCGCTTCGTCGAGGACCTGGTCCGCGGCGTCGCCGGCCGGCTTGCCGGCGATTCGCGCTTTTCGGGATTTGCCGTCGAGGCGGAGAACTTCGAGTCGATCCACAATCACACGGCCTACGCGCGGATCGCCCGCGGTTTGTAAGTCCGCCGCTTCCCCGTACGCGAGGTTCAGGCGAGGTGTAGGCGCGAGTTGTAGGCGAGGCTTCAGCCTCGCGGGGCATCCGCGGACCGTCCCACGAGGCTGCAGCCTCGCCTACGGGCCTCGTCAGGCATCGGCGCCAGGCGCTGTTCATCCCCGGCCTGTCGCCATTCGTCCACACGCGCCGGGCCGCCGCGCCCCATAACGCCTACAATGCGCCCGCGATGATCGCCGCCCTCAAATCCCGCTATGACGCGTTTGCGCAGCGCGTCCTGGCGTCGCTCTCGGAAATCGAACGCCGCGACGTGCGGGCCTTCGACCGCTGGTTCTACGCCCAGCGCGGATGGCAATGGCTGATCGGCATCGTGGCCGCAACCACGCTGGTGGCGTGGATCGCCTCGGAGCTGCCATGGAACATGACGTTCGCCGAGGCGGCGATCCTGTTCAACCTCGTCGTGCTGACGCTCATCTGGTCGGGGCTGTCGGCCTGGTTCGGCTACCGCCGGTTCCAGGGACGCATCTTCCGCTACATCGTCGCGGGCCCGCTGCTTGCGCTGGCCGGAGCGTTGGTGGGTGCCAGCATCGCGGGGTTCGTGCAGGGTGTCGACCCTTTCGAGTTCCTGTCCGACAGCGCCAAGCTGCGGCATGTGATCACGGCGGGCCTCGTCTTCGGCTTCCTCTATGCGCTGGTCACGGCCTTGATCGCGCACCTGCGCAATCGCGAATACCGGGCATTGACGGCGCATCTCGAAGCCGAGGCGCGCCAGAGCGAGACATCGCGCCAGCTGGCCGAGTCGCGGCTGAAGCTGCTGCAACTGCAGATCGAGCCGCACTTCCTGTTCAACACGCTGGGCAGTGCGCAGCAACTCGCCGAGAAGGGCGCGCCCGAAGCCGCGCGGCTCATCGCCGACCTGATCCGGTTCCTGCGCGCGGCCACGCCGGCGATGCGCGACGAGGTGACCACGCTGAAAGCCGAAGCCGGGATGATCCGCGCCTATCTCGGCATCATGCAGACCCGGCTGTCGCGGCGCCTCACGTGGCGGGTGAGCATCCCGGACGAACTGGCGGAAATCTCGATCCCGCCGGGCATGCTGATCACGCTGACGGAAAATGCGATCAAGCACGGCATCGAGCCGCGCCCGCAGGGCGGCGACATCGCCGTCAGCGTGGAACGGCATGGCGCCGATCTGTGGCTGACGGTGGCCGACACCGGCGCCGGCTTCACCAACAAGCCTTCCGACAGCGGCATCGGACTCACCAATATCCGCGAGCGTCTCAGCCTGCTCTATGGCAGCGCGGCAACGCTTGCACTCGAAGCCAACGAGCCGCGCGGATTCCGCGCGCGCATCGTGTTGCCGGTGGTCGCGCCGGCGCGTTACGCGGCGGGTGCCGCGCCTGACCCGGGAGTGCACAAGTCATGAGCCGTCCGACTGCATTGATTGCCGAAGACGAGCCGCTGATGCGCGAGCGGCTGAAGGAAAAGCTGGCCGAGGTATGGCCCGAGCTCGACATCGTGGCCGAGGCCGAGGACGGCGAGCAGGCGTTGGCGCTCTATGCGGAGCGCCAGCCGCAGCTGGCGTTCCTCGATATCCGGATGCCGGGCATGACCGGCCTCGAGGTGGCGGCCGCCATCGGCGGCGGATGTCACGTGGTGTTCATCACCGCCTATGATCAATACGCGCTGCAGGCCTTCGATGCCGGCGCCGTCGACTACCTGCTGAAGCCGATCGAGACCGAGCGCCTGCAGACGGCGGTCGAACGCATCAAGAGCAAGCTGGCCTCGCCGCCACAGGACCTGTCGGCGCTGCTCTCCGCGCTGCGCGCGAACGTGCCGGGCGGCGCGCCGCGGATGAAATGGATCACCGCAGCCGTGGGCAAGCAGATCAAGCTGATCCCGGTCACCGACGTCGTGTATTTCCAGTCCGACACCAAGTACACGCGCGTGGTGCTGGCCGCGGGCGAGGCGTTGATCCGCACGCCGTTGAAGGAGCTGCTGGCGGAACTCGATCCCGACCGGTTCTGGCAGGTGCATCGCAGCACGATCGTCAATCTCGACGCCGTGGCCGGCGTTCTGCGCGAGGATGCCGAGCGGCAGTTCATCCTGCTCAGGAACCGGCAGGAAAAGTTGCCGATATCGCGGCAATTCACGCATCTCTTCAAGCAGATGTAGGCGCGCCGCCGGGCACGGGGGTCGCTTTCGCGCCGGCTGTTAGAATTTGGAGGATTGTTCGCGCGAGCGAGCGCCCCGACCATCCTGCCCTGGTGCCGCCCATGCTGCCTGTCGCCGTCTTCCGCTTTTCGCCCACCGAGACGCCGGGGCGTTTCGGCGAATGGCTCACCGCGCACGACGTGCCGTGGGTGCTGGTGCCGCTCGACGAGGGCGTGCCGGTG
>JANNYI010000382.1:0-11162 GCA_031410015.1 Betaproteobacteria bacterium
GATCGACGACCTCATCATCGTGCGCGGGCTCAATCATCACCCGCAGGACATCGAAGCCACTGCGCGCCAAAGCCATCCGCTGCTCGCGTCCGGACTCGGCGCGGTATTCGAATGCAAGGAGCACGGTACGCAGCGTCTCGCGCTCGTGCACGAAGTCATCCGTGACGGATCGGTCGATCTATCCCCGGTCATCCATGCGGTCCGCGCCTCCGTGCTCGAGGAGCATGGCGTTGCCCTCGATGCGATCGTCCTCATCCGCGCCGGAACGATGGCCAAGACCTCCAGCGGCAAGGTCCAGCGCCACGCCATGCGCAGCGCCTTCATTGCCGGCGATCTGACGCCGCTTGCGCGGCACGATGCGCCGGTCCGGATCGGATCACCAGTCACGGTCCTGCCGTCCCCGGCGCCCATGGAGTGCACCGCGTTCGCCGCCGTTTGCCGGCATGCGCTTGCGATGTCGGGCACCGGACTCGCCGACATTTCGCCCGACACGCCGCTCGAGGCACTCGGCCTCGACTCGTTGCAGCGCGTCGAGCTTGTCGCCGCGCTTGACAAGAGCTTCGGGCGACACCTGCCGGATGCGGTCTACAGCCATGCATCCACACTCGGCGACCTCGCCGCCGCCGTGCAGAAGCATCTCATCGATCATCCCCACTTCGTCGTGCCCACGCAGGCAGTGCCGGCGGACCACTACGACGTGGCGCAATTCCCCGAATACCTGGAGTTGAAGCGGCACAAGCGCATGCTGCTGGCCGTGACCGAGCAGAACCCCTATTTTCGAGTGGACCAGGGCCAAGCGTCGCCGGTGCCGGGCGCACCAGGGCTCGCCCATATCGACGGCGAGGTGCTGACCAACTACTGCGCCTACGACTACATCGGCATGGCGCACGACCCGACGGTGACTGCGGCCACCAAGGATGCGATCGACCGCTACGGGACCGGCGCGGGCGCCAGCCGCCTTGTCTCCGGCGAAAAGCAGGTTCATCGCGATCTCGAGGACGCACTCGCGGCCTTCATCGGCACGCCCGCAGCCGTCGTCTTCGTATCCGGACACGCGACCAACGTCACCACCATCGGGCACCTGATGGGGCCGGGCGACCTGATCGTCCACGACATCCTGGCGCACAACTCCATCCTCCAGGGCGCGCGCCTGTCGGGTGCCACATGCCGCGGGTTCGCGCACAACGACTGGCGCGCGCTCGACGTTCTCCTGTCGGGGATCCGCCACCACCATCGCCGCGTGCTCATTGCCATCGAGGGCGTCTACAGCATGGACGGCGACTATCCCGACCTCGCGCGCTTCATCGACATCAAGGAGCGCCATCACGCGATGCTCTACGTCGACGAGGCCCATTCGCTCGGCACGATGGGCAGGACGGGGCGCGGTCTCGCCGAACATGCCGCCATCGCGCCTTCCGGGGTCGACGTGTGGATGGGCACGCTTTCGAAATCGCTGGCGAGCTGCGGTGGCTACATCGCGGGTTCGGCCGAGCTCGTGGAATTGCTCAAGTACACGGCGCCGGGCTTCGTCTACAGCGTGGGCATATCGCCACCGAATGCGGCCGCCGCACTCGCCGCACTGGTGGTTCTTCAGCGCGAGCCGGAGCGCGTGGCGCGACTGCACCGGCTGTCGAGCCTCTTCCTCCGCCTTGCGCGCGAACGCGGGCTCGATACGGGAGCCGCCGGGGGAACGCCGGTTATTCCCATCATCGTCGGCAACTCGGTGCGCTGCCTGCTGCTCGCGCGCGCGCTGGTTCGCCGCGGCATCAACGTGCAGCCGATCATTCATCCGGCGGTCGCCGAACACGCCACGCGACTGCGGGTGTTCATCACGATCAATCACACCGAGGCGCTGGTCCGGAGCGCCGTGGATGCGATCGCCGAGGAACTCGCGAAGCTCTAGCAGGGCAAGCGCGTCCGAATCACGCCAGCGAGCCTCACCATCATGCCCGATACCGGACCCGCCATCGTGGTGAAGAACCTCTCCAAGCACTATGGCCCATTCCGCGCCGTCGACGACATTTCGTTTGCCGTGAAGTCGGGCGAGGTGTTCGCTTTCCTCGGTCCCAACGGCGCCGGAAAGAGCACGACCGCCGAAATGATCGAGACCATACGTGTGCCGACCGCGGGCACGGTGATGGTGCTCGGGATGGACGTCGCGAAGCACAAATCCGAGGTGGTCCGCCGGATCGGCGTACTGCCCCAGAATTTCAGCTCCTTCGATCGCATCACCGTGCGCGAGACGCTGCAGTACTACGCCCGCGTCTTCGGTTCCGCCGCCAATGTCGATGCACTGATGGAACTCACCGATCTCGGCGGCAAGTCCAAGGCCCTCTTCAACACGCTCTCCGGCGGCCTCAAGCAACGCCTCGGCATCGCCGTTGCGCTGGTGTGCGACCCGGAAATCGTCTTCCTCGACGAGCCCACGACCGGCCTTGACCCCCATGCCCGGCGCCAGGTATGGGACGTGCTCAAGGGCTTGAAGGCGCGCGGCAAGACGATCTTTCTCACCACCCATTACATGGAGGAAGCCGAGCTCCTGGCCGACACCGTCGCGATCATCGCCAAGGGACGGATCGTCGCGATCGACTCGCCGGAACGGCTGACCGAGGAACACGCGGAGCGGATGCAGGTGACGCTGAAGGCGATCGATGCGACCGCCATGGACCCGATCAGGCAACTGGGCTTCCAACCGGTCGCGGAGGGCGACGACGCCATCGGCATCCCGGTGAAGACGCCGGACGACGTTCGCCGCATTCTCGAGGCGATCGAACGCTGCGGCCTGTCGCCGGGCGGCCTCGATGTGCGCAAGCCCAACCTCGAGGCGGTGTTCCTGAAGCTGACGGCCGAGCCTCCCGGCGACAGCGCCGCGGAGAGCGCCGCATGACGCCCCGGATCATCGCCGCCAATCTCGGCGTACGGCTTCGAAGCTTCTATCGCGAACGGTCAGCGATGTTCTTCACGTTCGCCTTTCCGGTGATCCTGGTGCTGGTGTTCGGCACGATCTTCACCAAGCCCGAGCACCTCAACCTGGACCTCCCGGTACAGGACAACAGCCACAGCACCGCGTCGGCGCGGTTGCTCGAAGTCCTTGCCGCGGGCGACGCGTTCAAGCTCAGCGTGGTGCCGCCGGACGTCGACGCCACGCTATACGCCAAGGAACATGGTCTCAACCTGCTGCTGGTCATTCCGCAGGACTTCGCGGCGCTGCAGGTGCAACGCGCGGCCAGCGGGCGCGCCGGGGCCGCAGTGGCGCTGAGCTACGTGTACGACCCGAGTTCGACCGCCGTGAACACCAAGATCCAGCTGCTGGACGGCATCGTAGCGGCGGCCAACCAGAAGGCGACCGGTCAAGCACCGGCGATCAAGCTTGCCGCGATGTCGATCCTGCCCGAGCGCTATCGCTTCATCGACTTTTTCGTGCCGGGCATCATCGCGATGGCGATCATGACGTCGTGCCTGTCGAACGCGCTCAACATGAACGCGGAATTGCGCCAGAAAGGCATCCTGCGCAAGCTCGCCACGACGCCGATCACGCGTGCCGACTGGCTTGCCTCGAGCATCGTCTTCCAGCTCATCCTTTCGGTCATCTCGACGGTCGTTATCCTCCTGGTCAGCTATTTTGCGTTCGACGTCGAGCTGCATCTCGGCATCTGGCTGCCGCTGATCGTCGTCGCCGAGGTCATCGCCTTCGTCGGCATCGGGATGCTGCTCACGCCCTTTGCCAGGGAGGCCGAGAGCGCGTCCGCCGTCGCCAACGCGTTTCTGTTTCCGATGATGTTCCTGTCCGGAACCTTCTTTCCGGTGGAGATGATGCCATCGTACCTGCAATCGTTCGCGAAGCTGCTGCCGCTCTACTACGTGAACGAGGCGTTGCGCTCGACGATGATCTTCATCGACGATGCGGCCACGCTGCGGTCGTTCGGCGTCACCGCCGCTTTCGCCCTGGTCGTTTTCGCGGGCGGCACCTTCCGGACGCGGTGGGACGAGAACACGTGAACGCCATCGGTCAAGGCGAGCGAGACCAGCTGGGCGCGCAGCATGATGCGCCGAGGATGCACGCCCGCAAACGCATCCTGTTCATCTGCGGCTCGATGAACCAGACGACGCAGATGCACCAGGTCGCCCGTCACCTGCCGGAATACCAGCAGGCGTTCACGCCCTTCTATTGCGATGGCGTGCAGGAATTGATGCGGCGACTGCGGATGCTGGAATTCACGATCATCGGCGCCAAGCTCGCTGAGCGGTGCCTGCGGTACCTGCGCAACGCGGATCTCGCCATCGACTATCAGGGACGGCGTGGCCCCTACGACCTCGTGGTCACGTGCTCCGATGTATTCGTGCAGAAAAACATACGCGGCCAAAGGGTGGTCCTGGTGCAGGAAGGCATCACCGACCCCGAGACCGCGTCCTTCCGTCTCGTGCAGCGGTTCCGCCGCCTGCCGCTGTGGATCGCCGGCACCGCAGCCACCGGCCTCTCCGATGCCTACCGCGCCTTCTGCGTGGCCAGCGAGGGCTATCGCGACCTCTTCATCGGGAAGGGTGCTGCGGCGGGGAAGATTGTCGTCACCGGCATCCCCAACTTCGACGCTTGCGAACGCTATCGCGACAATGTGTTCCCGCATCGGCATTTCGTCCTCGTCTGCACGTCGCCGCTGCGCGAGGTTTTCCGCGGGGAAGACCGACCGGCGTTCATTCGCCATGCCGTGGCGATCGCCAACGGCCGGCCGATGATCTTCAAATTTCATCCCAACGAGGACATGGCGCGCGCCGAAAGGGAGGTGCGGCAACATGCGCCGGGCGCGCTGATGTTCCGGAACGGCAGCGCGGAGGAAATGATCGCCAATTGCGACGTGCTGATCACGCGGTATTCGTCCACGGCGTTCGTCGGCCTGGCGCTCGGCAAGGAAACCCACTCGGACTTTCCGGCGGATGACCTCCAGCGATTGCTGCCGGTGCAGAACCATACCGCCGCCGCGAACATAGCGAACGTGTGCCGGCAAGTCCTCGGCGACAGACAGCGCCAGTGAGCCTCGGCATCACCGTCAGGGCGGTCAGGACATGGCGTGATCGACGACGCTTCCAGGGCCTGCCGTGGACGATCTATGCCAACGACCCGAACTGGGTCCCACCGATTCTTTCGCAGGAGCGATTGCTGCTGGGCTGGGGCAAGCATCCGTTTTTCGATCACGCGGAGATGGTGACGTTGCTGGCCGAGCACGATGGCAAGGTAGCCGGGCGCATCGCGGTCTTCGTCAACGCCATCCACAACACGAGATATGCAGAGAAGCGCGGATTCTTCGGCTTCTTCGAATGCATCGACGACCTGTCGGTCGCCCACGCTCTTTTCGACGCCGGTCGAGTCTGGCTGGCGCAGCGCGGCATGACCGCTTGGCGCGGACCGGTCAATCCGTCCCTCAACTACACGTGCGGCCTGCTGGTCGATGGCTTCGATGCCCCGCCCGTGTTCCTGATGACCTACAACCCGCGGTACTACGCGGCGCTGCTCGAGGGGTGCGGATTCGCCAAGGCGCAGGACATGTACGCCTACGAGATGGATGTGGCGCTGCTGGAGAAGCTCGTCACGCGCTACAAGCCCGCCGTGATGTCGGCGCTCGAGGGTGAGGATTTCACCGTGCGCCGGTTCGACCGATCGCGCCTCGACGCGGAGATCCGGACCTTCCTCGACATCTACAACCGCGCGCTGGACGGTACGTGGGGATTCACGCCGTTGCAGCCGGGCGAGGTGGAGCACATCGCCGCGGAAATGGGCCACATCATCGCGCCGGAGTTCACGGCCTTTGCGATGGTGGACGGCCATGCCGTCGGGGTCGTGCTGGCATTGCTCGACTACAACCAGATCATCCGCAAGCTCGACGGCCGGCTGCTGCCGTTCGGGATCTTCAGGCTCCTCTGGGGGCGCAAGCGGATCAACGTCGCCCGCACGATGGCGATGACGATGGTGCCCGGGTACCAGCAATCCGGACTTGCCATCGTGTTGCTGGATCGCCTCGTCGAGGCCGCCAAGCCGTGGGGGCTCACGAGCTGGGAGTTTTCATGGGTGCTTGAAAGCAACGCCAGTTCGCGCGGCACGCTCGAGCGGGCCGGCACCAAGTTGACCAAGACCTATCGCATCTACGACCGGTCGCTGTAGGCGCGCGACGGCCGAGTTGCCGAGACGACGCACGCCGGGCCTACGGACGGACTGCGGCGCAATGTCGGCTCGTTCACAGCCAGTGCGCGTCGCGGTACCACTGCGCGGTTTCGCGGAGGCGGAGGGCAAGCGGGACCGCCGGCGTCCAGCCCAACTGCTGCCGCGCTTTGGCGGCCGAACACGTCCATGAACCGGCAAGGATCTCGCGGACCTTGTCACGGCCAACCCAGCCCGCGCGCCCGCGGATGCGCGCCGCGATTTCACCGGCCACGCCGGCAACCTGCATCGACCAGGCCGGCAGGTGAAGCACACGTGGCTGCGGTTTGCCGAGCGCAAGGGCGATCGCGTGACCGAGTTCGGCCGTCGCGAGGTCCTCGGCTCCCACATAGTAGATGCCGTGGCCCGCGACGCCTGGCACGAGCCGCTCGCCCTTCTCCGCGGCAAGGATCAGGCACTCGACCAGATCGGTGACGGCGACGAGCGAAAGGCGGCCTTTCCCGTCTCCGCCGACGGCATGCAGGCCTTGTCGCGCGATGGGCCGGAAAACCTGGAGCATGCCCCGGTCGCCGGCACCGAACACGACGGCGGGCCGCACCACTGTGATCGGCATCCTGGCGGCGTACTGCATCGCCAGCTGCTCGCCGGCAAGCTTGCTGCGGCCGTAATTCGAAACGGGCGCCGGCATGTCGCTCTCGATTACGGGTCGCGTCCCCGCCGGTCCCGCTGCCGCGAGCGACGAGACGAGCACGAGGACGGGAGGGTCGGGCCGGTCAACGCATGCCCCTGCGACCGCCTCGACGCCGCCTGCGTTCACCCGGATGAAGTCATCGCGGTCCAGCGCCCGGACCCGTCCCGCGAGGTGAAACACATGGCGCGCATTCGACTCGGCAAGCGCGCGCGCGATTGCGGCACGGTCGGTGATATCGCCATGGACGATCGTGACGCCGGCCAGGCGCAGGTCGTCGACATCCGATGCAGCACGGGCCAGGCAGGATACGCGGCTGCCGCTTGCGATCAGCCGCCCGACGAGGTGCCCACCGATGAAGCCGCTGGCGCCGGTGACAAGTACAGGCTGGCCGGAGAGGGAGGGCATGCGCGGAGCACCGGGGGCGCGTCAACCACCCAGCATCGCCTTCTTCAGGTGTCCCTGCGCGGGCTTGTCGCCCAGCCAGATCCGAGTGAGCGCGCGGTTGAACGCATCGCCTGCGATCACGCCCCGCGGCTCGCCATTGAGGGCCACCCGCGTGCCGCCATCGACGAAGTCCATCGTGATGACATCCTTGCTTTTCACGTCAACGTTGTTGAACGCCCGCAGGATGCGCACGAGTTCATCCGTCGACGCCTTGACCGCCGCCACCTCGACGGGGGAATTGTTGTCGCGGATGCCGCCGATCAGGGCCCCGACCAGCTGGTCGGCGGTCAGGTCGCGCAGCAGGTTCATCTGGATGCGACGCGTACCGTGCGCCAGCACGCCCGCGAGATCACCGACAGGCTGCGGCACGTACAAGCTTGCGACGTAGACCCTGAAGAACAGCTTGAAGTAGGTGCCGGCACCATTGAGCACCAGCGCCTGCCCGCCCACCGACGCCTTGTCGGCAATGGTCACGCCCGCCACTTCGGCCGCGTTGGCCGGCGCGCCAAGGCACATCATGAGTATCACACCTACCAACTTCCACATCCGGATGCTCCTTGCAGCCGCGCGCGGCACCATTGCCGGATGAAAATTGCAGCGTTGCCACTTGCCTCTCGGACCAGCCTAGCACGGGGCTGGCGCGCCCGAACCTTACGGAAATCGGGGGCCATCGACACGCGGTCGCCACGGGCGGAAGGACCGCCCACCGCCGCCTGTCGGCGGGATCGGACGCGCGCGCTGGGTGGCTCCGGCACGACACCCTTGGCGAACGGCCGCGGGATTCGATATAATGTTCGGTTCCCCTCGGACCCCGCTGCGCATGCCAAAAGCTATGCGCCGCCTTGCATTGGCGACTACCCATGTTCGCATTCTTCGAGTCACGCGTCCGCCCCACCACATTGCCGCAAGCCGCGCCGCCGCGCGGGCTGATGGCGTTCTACTGGCATTTTGTCCGGCAGACGCGCGGGCTCTACCTCGCCATGTTCGTCACCGGGCTGGTGGTGGCGCTCATCGACACGCTCGTGCCGGTGTTCATCGGCAAGCTGGTCACGCTGATGCAGGCGGCGGATCGCGCCGCGGCGTTCAGCGCGGCGACGCCGATGCTGATCGGCATGGCGGCGCTGCTGCTGTTTGGCCGGCCATTGGCGATGATGGCCGACAGCCTGGTGCGCAACAACGCCGTGCTGCCGGGCGTCACCAGCCTCATCCGCTGGCAGAGCCACTGGCACGTCGTGCGGCAAAGCTGGCCGTTCTTCCAGAACGACTTTGCGGGACGGATCGCCAACCGGGTGATGCAGACCAGCAACGCGCTGCGGGAGTCGGTCGTCTCCAGCATCCGCGCGGTCTGGTACATCGGCATCTACGGCCTCTCTGCACTGGTGCTGATGGCCTTCGCCGACTGGCGGCTGGCGATCCCGACGGTGCTGTGGTTCCTGGGCTACATCTTCTTCCTGCGCTACTTCGTGCCGCGGATGCGCGACCTTGCGCGCACCAGTTCCGAGCTGCGCTCGCTGGTCATGGGCCGCGTGGTGGACAGCTACACCAATATCCTCACCGTCAAGCTCTTTGCCCGCGCGCGCGACGAGGACGCCTACGTGCGCGAAGTGATCGACGACCACACCGGCGCCATCGCCGCGCACATGCGCCTCATCACGCGCTTCATGGCGGTGCTGACGACAATGAACGCGATGCTGCTGGTGGGCACTGCCGGCATCGGCATCACGCTGTGGGGCCAGGGACACGTCAGCGCGGGCGTCGTGGCCACCGCGCTGCCGTTGGCGTGGCAGATCTCCAACGTTGCCGGCTGGGTCAGCTGGGAAGTGACCGGCATCTTCGAGAACATCGGCGTTGTGCAGGAAGGGATGGAGACCATCGCCGTGCCGCACACGCTGGTCGATCAGAGCGGCGCGCGCGAACTCGACGTGCCGCACGGCGAGATCCGCCTTGAGCATCTGTCGTTCACCTACGGGCGCACCGACGGTCGGCGCGTGCTCGACGATCTCAACCTGGTGATCAAACCCGGCGAGCGCGTGGGCCTCGTCGGCCGGTCGGGCGCGGGCAAGTCCACGCTCGTCAATCTGCTGCTGCGGTTTCACGACATCGAACAGGGCAGCATCCGCATCGACGGGCAGGACATCGGCCACGTCACGCAGGAAAGCCTGCGCGCGGCCATCGGCATGGTCACGCAGGACACGTCGCTCTTGCACCGCTCCATCGCCGCCAACATCGGCTACGGCCACCCCGACGCCACGCGGGCGCAGATCGAAGCCGCCGCACGCAAGGCGCAAGCGCACGACTTCGTTCTGGAGCTGCACGACTGGAAAGCCCGCACCGGCTACGAAGCGCACGTGGGCGAACGCGGCGTCAAACTCTCCGGCGGCCAGCGCCAGCGCATCGCGATCGCGCGCGTGGTGCTGAAAGACGCGCCGATCCTCGTGCTCGACGAGGCCACCTCGGCGCTCGACAGCGAAGTCGAGCTCGCCATTCAAGACCAGCTGCTCGGCCTGATGGAAGGCAAGACCGTGATCGCGATCGCGCACCGGCTCTCGACCATCGCGCGCATGGACCGGCTGATCGTGCTCGAACAAGGCCGCATCATCGAACAGGGCACGCACGACGAGCTGCTGCGTTTGAACGGCCACTACGCGCTGCTGTGGAAACACCAGTCGGGCGGCTTCTTGCCGCAAGACGCACCGAGCATGGCAGCTCTGCGCACGGCCGTCGGCGACGGCAACGAGCCGGCCAACGCCGAGCCGCTCGACGAGATGCTTCACACCGAAGCCCCCGAAACACCCGACGACAAATTGCCACCGCCGCTGCGAGCCTGAAAGATTTTGCACCGGGCCGCGACTGAAAGACCATGCCCACATCTTCCCTCCTCGGCGCCGCCGAAGTTTCGGCCCTTGCGCCCACGCGCGAGCCGCACCCCGACGCGCTCGGCGACCTGCGCAGCCGCATGCAGCGCAGTGGCCAGTGGCAGGGCGGCCAGATGGCCGGGCGGCGCTGGCCCGTGGCCTGCGTGTCGCTCGAGATCACGCAGCGTTGCAACCTCGACTGCACGCTCTGTTACCTCAGCGACTCATCGGAAGCGGTGCGCGACCTGCCGCTCGAAGAAGTATTCCGCCGTATCGACCTGATCGTGGCGCACTACGGGCGCGGCATCGACGTGCAGGTCTCTGGCGGCGAGCCCACGCTGCGGCGGCGCGACGAGCTGATACAGATCGTCGAGCGCATCGCACAGCGCGGCTTGCGCTCATCGCTGTTCACCAACGGCATCAAGGCGACCCGCGAGTTGCTGACCCGGCTGGCGCGCGCCGGCCTGACCGACGTGGCCTTTCACGTCGACATGACGCAGCAGCGCGCCGGCTTTGCGAGCGAGGCCGCGCTGAACACTTTGCGCAGCGATTACATCGAACGTGCGCGCGGCCTCGGCCTGGGCGTGTTCTTCAACACCACGGTGCACGCCGCGAACGCGCACGAGGTGCCGATGCTCGCCGGGTACTTCAAGGCCCAGGCCGACGTGGTGCGCTTCGTGTCGTTCCAGCTTCAGGCCGAGACCGGCCGCGGCGTGCTGGGCTCGCGCACTGAGGCGATCACGAACGACAGCATCGCGGCCCAGCTGTGCGCTGGCGTGGGCACGCCACTGCATTTCAACACGCTGCTCGCCGGCCACCACGACTGCAACCGCAGCGCGGTGGTGTTCGTCGTCGACGGCCGCGCTTTCGATGCCTTCGACGACGAGGCCTTCATCCAGCGCTTCATGCGCGAGACGGCCGCGCTGCGCATCGACCGCGGCACGCAGTGGCGCGCGCTGCGTTCGTTGTTCAGGGCCGCGCTGGGCCGCCCGGCACTGACGCTCGCGGCGCTGCGCTGGGG
>JANNYI010000383.1:0-16796 GCA_031410015.1 Betaproteobacteria bacterium
TGTGCACGCGAGGCTGAAGCCTCGCCTACGGAGGTGTGTGCACGCGAGGCTGAAGCCTCGCCTACGGAGGTGTGTGCACGCGAGGCTGAAGCCTCGCCTACGGAGGTGTGTGCACGCGAGGCTGAAGCCTCGCCTACGGAGCGATGGAAATCATCAATACAATACCTGCACATTTTCGGGGGCCAGCCACTCGCGCAGGCGCTCGAGCAGCGCGTCGTCGAGATTGACCTGCCAATCGGGGGACAGCACCACCTCGCCGGCGACACGATCGTTGCGATAGGCGACCGTGATCGGCGTGGTGCCGGGACGAAACGGCTGCAGGATCTCCGCGAGTGTGGCGGTCGACGCATTGCCGTTGCACGCGAGCTTCAGGCCGCGCGCATGCTTGCGCCGTACGGTGGCCAGGTCGAAGATATTCTCGGCGATGATGCGCAGCCCCTGCATCTCGCCGTCGTCGGTCATCCGCGGCGACACCTTCACCTCGGCGATGACCAGCTGATCCTCGCGCAGCAGCCCCCGCGCGTTGTCGAACACCTCGCTGTACACCATGATCTCGGCGCTGCCGTGGCCGTCGTCGAGCGTGACGAAGGCCATCTTGCCGCGGCGGCTGGCCTGCACGCGCATCTGCGTGACGATGCCCGCCACCAGCGTGGTGCCCTGCTTGGGCGCAAGGTTGGCGATCGTGGTCTTCACGATGGGCGCCAACTCCGCCGCATAGCCCGCGAACGGATGGCCGGACAGGTAGTAGCCGATCGCGCTCTTTTCGTGGGTAAGCCGCTCGGCATCGGTCCATTCGCGCGCGGCGGCGAGACCGATGGCGGGGCCGGAGCCCTCATCGCCGAAGAGCGACACCTGCGCGGCATTGGCCTCGGCGTGCTCGGCGGCTTCGAGCGCCATGCCCACCGATGCCAGCAGCGCCGCGCGCCGCGGCTCGACGGCATCGAAAGCGCCGGCGCGCACCAGCGCCTCCACCGCACGCCGGTTGACCGCGCGCTTGTCCACGCGGCGACAGAAATCGAAGAGATCGCGGAACGGGCCGCCCGCCGTACGCGCGGCGACAATGGCGTTGATCGCGGCCTCGCCGGTGCCCTTGATCCCGCCCAGGCCATAGCGGATCTGCGCGGTATCCACCGGCTCGAAGCGATAGTTCGACGCGTTGACATCGGGCGGCAGCACCTTCAGGCCCTGCGCGTGCGCGTCGTCGCGGAAGCTCCGCACCTTGTCGGTGTCGTCCATCACCAGCGACAGGTTGGCGGCCATGAAAGCCGACGGATGGTGCGCCTTGAACCACGCCGTCTGGTACGCGACCAGCGCATATGCCGCGGCGTGCGCCTTGTTGAAGCCGTACCCGGCGAATTTCTCCATCAGGTCAAACATCAGCGTGGCCTTGACCGGCGCCACGCCATTTTTGGTCGCCCCCTCGACGAAGATCGTGCGGTGCTTCGCCATCTCCTCGGGCTTCTTCTTGCCCATCGCCTTGCGCAGGAGGTCGGCGCCGCCCATCGTGTAGCCGCCGATTTCCTGGGCGATCTTCATGACATGTTCCTGGTACACCATCACGCCATACGTTTCCGCCAGGATGGGCTCGAGCCGCGGATCGGGGTAGGCGCTGCGCTCGCGGCCGGACTTGCGCGCCACGTAGTCGGGGATGAGTTCCATCGGCCCCGGCCGGTACAGCGCCACCAGCGCGATGATGTCCTCGAACCGCCCGACCGGCGCCTGCTTCAAAAGCTCGCGCATGCCGCGCGATTCGAATTGGAACACCGCGGTGGTGTTGAGCTTGCGGAAGATGTTGAACGCGGCCTGGTCGTCGAGCGGCAGGCGGTCGAGATCGACGGTGGAGGCCGGGTCGAGCATGCGCACGTAGCGCACGGTCCAGTCGAGGATCGTCAGCGTCGTGAGGCCCAGGAAGTCGAACTTGACCAAGCCCACCGCCTCGACGTCGTCCTTGTCGAATTGCGACATGATGGCTTCGGCATTGGGCTGCACGTACAGCGGGCAGAAATCGGTGAGCTTGCCGGGCGCAATCAGCACGCCGCCCGCGTGCATGCCCACGTTGCGCGGCAGGCCTTCGAGCTGCTCCGCCAGATCCAGCAGCTGCCGCACTTCCTCCTCGGCCGCTTCGCGTTCGTTGAGCAACGGCTCCACTTCGCGCGCATAGATCACGTTGGATTCGCCGTCGCCTTCGCGCTTGCGCAGCGTGACGAGCTTGCCGGGCTGGAACGGGATCAGCTTGGCGATGCCGTCGACGAACATGTAGGGCAGGTCGAGCACGCGGCCGACATCGCGTACGGCGGCCTTGGCGGCCAGCGTGCCAAAGGTGGCGATCTGCGACACCGAGTCCGCGCCGTATTTCTTCTTGACGTAATCGATGACGCGGTCGCGGCCGTCCTGGCAGAAGTCGATGTCGAAGTCGGGCATCGACACGCGTTCCGGATTGAGGAAGCGCTCGAAGATCAGCGAATAGCGCAGCGGATCGAGATCGGTGATGCGCAGCGAGTAGGCCACCAGCGAACCTGCGCCCGAACCGCGGCCCGGTCCCACCGGCACGCCGTTCTCGCGCGCCCAGTTGATGAAGTCGGCAACGATCAGGAAGTAGCCGGCAAATCCCATCTGCACGATGGTGGTGGCTTCGAAATCGAGGCGTGCCGTGTATTCCGGACGCTTGGCATCACGCGTGGCGGGGTCCGGATACAGAAGTGCCAGGCGCAGTTCGAGGCCGGCGGCGGCCTCTGCGCGCAGGTGCTCGTCGATGGTGACGCCGGCCGGCGTCGGGAATTCGGGCAGGTGATTTTCGCCCAGCGGAATCGTGAGGTTGCAGCGCTGCGCGATGGCCACCGCGTTGGCCAGCGCCTCGGGCAGGTCGGCAAAGCGCGACGCCATCTCCTCCTGCGTGGTGAAGTACTGCTCGGCCGTGAAGCGGCGCGGGCGCCGCGTGTCGGAGAGGATGTGGCCTTCGGCGATGCACACCCGGGCATCGTGCGCGCGGAAATCGGACGCGGCCAGGAACTGCACCGGGTGCGTGGCGACCACGGGCAGGCCTTCGGCCTCGGCGAGCGCCACGGTACTGGCGACCAGCGCATCATCTTCGGGATGCCCGGCCCGCTGCACTTCGAGATAGAAGCGCTGCGGGAACGCACCGGCCCACGCCCGCGCGGCGCGGGTGGCGGCGGCCGTGTCGCCCTGCACCAGCGCTGCGCCGACATTGCCGAGCGCGCCGCCCGACAGCGCGATCAGGCCGTCGGTGCCTTCCGCAAACCACGCCTGCTGCAGCTCGGCGCGGCCGCGATGCTGGTTGGTGCGATAGGCGCGCGACAGCCAGTCGCACAACTTCAGGTAGCCGCTGCGGTCGGCAGCGAGCAGCAGTGCGCGGTACGGGGTTTCGCGTTCGCGCTCGTGCGTGATCCACACGTCGCAACCGGCGATGGGCTTGATGCCGGCGGCGCGGGCGGCCTTGTAGAACTTGATGAGGCCGAAGGCGTTGCCGAGATCGGTGATGGCCAGCGCGGGCATGCGGTCGCGCGCGGCGGCCTCTACCGCCGCATCGATGCGCAGCGTGCTGTCGACGATCGAAAACTCGCTGTGCAGACGCAGGTGGACGAAGGATGGAGCAGTCATGGGAGCGCGGCAGCGAATGGTAGAATTCTACTCCGTTCGAGCGTGCCGCAATCCTGCGGGCACGCGGTCGCGCCGGCGCCTCGGATCGTTTTCCACGATGCACGTTCGTCATTGCCTGCTGGTGGCCGCTGCCGCGCTCGGCGCAGGCTGTGCCACGGTCGCGCCGCCGCCCCCCGCGTCGACCACGCCGACGCCTGCGCCCGCCGGTCCCGCGGCGCCGCTGCCCACGGCACCGAAGCCTTACGTCGAGCCGCCACCGCCGCCCGTGAACCTGCAGGGATTTCCGCCGACCTATCGCCTGGGCTTCGGCGACGGCTGCGACTCCGGGCGCGGCAACGAGAAGCGCGATCCCGTGCGCTATGCCAACGATGGCAACTATCGCACGGGCTGGGTGGACGGCCACGCGCAGTGCAAGAAGAAGTGACGCTGTCGCCCGCCCTGCCGGGTGTGCGGCGGTGAGCGCGCGCACGCCATCGCGGTCGCAGTTCGTCGATGTGCGCGGACTGCAGTATCACGTGCGCACGTGGGGCGATCCCCATGCGCGCAAGCTCTTCCTGCTGCACGGCTGGATGGATGTGTCCGCCTCGTTCCAGTTCCTGGTCGACGCGTTGCAGCAGCCCTGGCAGGTCCTGGCGCCCGACTGGCGGGGATTCGGCCTGTCGGCGACGCCGCAGGACGGCTACTGGTTCCAGGATTACATCGGTGACCTCGATGCGCTCACGCGCGCGCTGTCGCCCGACCAGCCGGTGTGCATTGCCGGGCACAGTCTCGGCGCGAACGTTGCGATGTCCTTTGCCGGCGCGCGGCCCGCGCGGGTGGCGCGGCTTGCCGCGCTCGACGGCTTTGGCGTGCCGGAGGAAACCGCCGAACGCGCGCCGGTCAAGCTCGCGCATTGGCTCGATGCACTGGCGCATCCGCCCGGCTTTGCGGGCTACCGCAGCCTCGACGCCGTGGCCGACCGGTTGTGCAAGACCAATCCGCGCCTCCCGCGCGACAAGGCGCTGTTCATCGCGCAACACTGGGCCAGCGTCGCGGCGGACGGCACGGCCACGCTGCGGGCCGACCCGAAGCACAAGCTGCCGTTTCCGACCACCACGCGCATGGACGACATGTACATGCTCTGGCAAGCCATCGAGGCGCCCACGCTGTGGGTGGCCGGCGCGCAATCGCACATCGCCGGCTGGCTTGCCGCCGACCGCGATCCGGCGCTCGAAGTCGCGCGCCGCTTCGCCCACCTGCGCCACGGTCGCCTGGAAACGATCGATGATGCCGGGCACATGCTCCACCACGACCAACCCGAAGCGCTGGCGCGGTTGCTGGAAGCGTTCTTCGCTGCCTGATGGCCGCGCACGGCCTCGTCCGCTCCCGCCGGGGCGCCTACGTCGCGCTGGCGATCCTCACGCTGGTCTGGGGCGGCAACTGGATCGTGATGAAGCTGGCGCTGCAGGCGGCGCATCCGATGGTGCTCAACATGCAGCGCACCTGGGTGGCTGTGCTGGTCCTCTTCGCTGTGTTGCTGGTGCGTGGCGGCGCGTTCTGGCCGACGTCATGGACGGCGGTGATCGTCACCGGCACCTTCCAGACCACGATCAATTTCACGGCAACCGCCATGGCACTGGCCGGCGGCGGCGCGGGGCGCACATCGGTGCTGGTGTTCACAATGCCGTTCTGGACGTTGCTGCTTGCGGCTGTTTTCCTGCACGAGCGTGTCAAGGGCATGCTGTGGTTCGCCATCGGCTTCGCCGTGGCCGGCCTGCTGCTGGTGGTGGAGCCGTGGAACTGGCACGGCGACCTGCATCCCAAACTCTGGGCCGTGCTGTCGGGATTCGCCTGGGCCGCGGGTTCGGTGGCCACGAAGTACTTCACGCGCGAGGGCCGGCTCGACCTACTCAACTTCCTGGCCTGGCAGATGCTGGTCGGCGTGCTGCCGCTCACGCTGATCCCGCTGCTCTTCGACTTTCCGGCGACGCAATGGAGCGTGGTGCAGGTGCTGCTGCTGCTCTACGTCGGCGGCCTGTCCACGGCGCTTGGCTTCCTGCTGTGGCTCGCGGTGCTGCGCTTCCTGCCGGCCGGGACCGCGTCGCTCAACATCTTTGCCATTCCAGTCATCGCGCTGGTGAGCTCGATGCTGGTCTTCGGCGAACGCCTGACCGCCAACGAATGGACGGGCATTGCCTGCATTGGCGCGGGCCTTGCCATCGTGTCGTTCAATGCCTGGCGGGAGAGCCGCCAGGGGCACGCGTCGACACCGGTTCCCACGCCGGCCGATGGCGGCTAGGCGCCATGTTCACGTTGGCATGCCGATCCTGCCACCACGCCAGCGCCAGCCAGCCGGCCGGCACCAGCACCATCAGGTAGGTGAGCCACGCGCCCCATTCGCCTTCCGGGCCGTAAGGCTCGGTGGCGAGGTGCCAGTACTCGTTGTTGATGCCCGGCACGAGGCCGACTTCGGTGAATTCGTGGAACGCGTAGATGACGAGCTGCATGGTGAACAGCACCAGGAACAACGAGGTCACCTGGAAGAATCGCCTGAGGTTCACGCGCTGCCCGTAGCGCGACCACGCCCACGCCACCAGGGCCGCCAGGATCACGCCGATGGAGGCGCCGATCAGCAGGTTGCGCGAACCCTGTTCGAACAACAGGGTGGACAGGATCAGCGCAGTCTCCATGCCTTCCCGCACGATCATCAGCAGCACGAAGGCGAACACGCCAAACCACGCGCCGGCGCCGGGCTTCGCCGCGGCGGCGTCCACCTTCGCGGCGATGTCCCCGCGCATGCGCTTGCTCGCCTTCAGCATGTAGACGACCATCGACAGCACCATGATCGCCGCCGCCGAGGCGAGAAGGCCTTCCCACAGTGGCTTGTTCTCGGCCTCGCCGAAGAGGATGCCGGCGATCACCGACAGGACCACTGCGACCCCCGTCCCCCAGTACACGGCGGGCGAGAGCGCGATGCGTCCCGACTTGCGGAGATACGCAAGAGTGATCGCCACGATCAGGAAGGCCTCGATGCCTTCGCGCAGCGTTACCAGCAAAGTAGCGAGCATGGTGGCTCCGATCCGATGCTTCCGTGTGTGTCGAAAGCGGTTTATAAATGCGAATGATTCGTATTATGGTAGTGGCCCCCAGGAAACGCAAGGGGCTGCCCGAAACCGTCCACCGGGACAGCGTGAGCGCTGATGGTCCGCCCGGTAGAATGCGAGTCCGCATCCCACGAACCCGCCCGCGCCTGCCGCGGGCGCTCCGCTCCCTGCCATGACGCAAGCCGCGCCCCCCGACCTCTCCAAGCTCAAGATCGACCGCTCCCTTGCGCCGGCCCGCGGCCGACGGCGGCGCAAGTGGATATGGTGGGGCGCGATCGCGCTGGTGGTGGCCGCCGGCGCCGCCTGGTACGCGGCGCAGCCGCGGGTGGTGACGGTGCAGACCACGACGCTCGTCACCACCTACCCGTCGCAGCAGTTCGTGCTGCTCAACGCCACGGGCTACGTCGTGGCCCAGCGCAAGGCGGCGATCTCGTCCAAGGCCACCGGGCGCCTCGAATGGCTGGGCGTGGCCGAGGGCTCGCGCGTGAAGGCGGGCGACATCATTGCGCGGATCGACGCGCGCGACGTCAACGCGCAGTCGGAAGCCGCGGCGGCCAACGTCAACGCGGCCACGGCGGCGCTGGCGCAGGCGCAGGCCGAAGAGCGCGATGCGATGTCGCAATTGAAGCGCGCGCAGGATTTGCTGTCCAAGGGCTTCGTGTCGGCCGCCTCCGTCGACACCGCCAAGGCGCGCGCGGAGCGGGCCGTGGCCGGCGTGGCGAATGCGCAGGCGGCCATTGCCTCCGCGCAGGCCACCGCCCGCAACGCGCTGGTCTCGATCGATTACACGGTCATCCGCGCGCCGTTCGATGGCGTGATCCTGTCGAAGAGCGCCAACGTCGGCGACCTCGTCACGCCGTTCTCCAACGCGGCCGACTCCAAGGGCGCCGTCGTGTCGATGGCGGACATGAGCACGCTCGAGGTGGAGGCCGACGTCGCGGAGTCCAGCCTGTCGAAGATCAAGGTGGGCCAGCCGGCCGAGATCGTGCTCGATGCGCTGCCCGATACGCGCTTTCGCGGCCGCATCAGCCGCATGGTACCCACGGTGGACCGCGCCAAGGCCACCGTCATGACCAAGGTCCAGTTCGACGTGATCGATCCGCGCATCCTGCCGGAGATGAGTGCGAAGGTCAGCTTTCTCGCCCAGGACGTCACGCCGGAGCAGCAGAAGCCGCTGCTGGCGGTGGCCGGCGACGCGCTCGCCCAGCGCGATGGCCGCACGGTGGTGTTCGTGATTCGCGACGGTCGCGCGGTGGCCGTGCCCGTTACACCCGGGCTCAAGATCGGCGAACTGACGGCGGTGAGCGGCGACGTGAAGAGCGGCGAGAAGGCGGTGGCGCGGCCCGATGCCGCGGTCGTCAACGGCACGCTCGTCAAGGTCGCGAAGTAGCACCGTGGCCGAGCCCGCCGTGACGGCGTCCGCGCCGGATGCCCCCGTTGCCGACACCGGCGAGGTGCTGGTCGCCGTCCGCTCGCTGTCCAAGTACTACACGCGCGGCGACCAGGTGATACCGGTGCTGGTGGACATCAACCTCGACATCGGCGTGGCCGACTACATCGCGCTGATGGGGCCGTCGGGATCGGGCAAGTCCACGCTGCTCAACCTGATCGCCGGCATCGACAAGCCGTCGTCGGGCGAGATCCTCGTGGCGGGCGTGGATATCGCGCAGCTCACCGACAGCGAGCTTGCCGCGTGGCGGGCGGCCCATGTCGGCTTCATCTTCCAGTTCTACAACCTGATGCCGGTGCTCACCGCCTTCCAGAACGTGGAGTTGCCGTTGCAGCTCACCGACCTGTCGCGGCGCGAACGCCGCGAACGCGTTGAAGTCGCGCTGGCGCTGGTGGGACTCACCGATCGGATGGAGCACTTTCCCAATGAACTCTCGGGCGGCCAGCAGCAGCGCGTGGCGATCGCGCGCGCGCTGATCAGCGATCCGACGCTGATCGTGGCCGACGAGCCCACCGGCGACCTCGACCGCACCACGGCCGAGGAAATTCTGGCGCTGCTCGAGCGGCTCAACCGCGACCTGGGCAAGACGATCATCCTGGTGACGCACGACCCCAAGGCGGCGGGACACGCGCGGCGCCTCGTGCATCTCGAGAAAGGCGTGCTCGTCTTCTGACGGGCCGGTGCGCGGCTCGTGTTCGTCCCTCTCTTCGTCCTGCGCAACGCCTTCCGGCACAAGCTGCGCACCACGCTCACGATGGTCGGCATCATCGTCGCCATCGTGGCCTTCGGGCTGCTGCGGACGATCGTGGATGCGTGGTATGCCGGCGCCGAGGCGACATCGTCCGCGCGCCTTGTCACCCGCAACGCGATCTCGCTCGTCTTTTCGCTGCCGCTCAATTACGCGCAGAAGATCCGCCAGGTCGAGGGCGTGGCCGGCGTCTCGTGGGCCAACTGGTTCGGCGGCGTCTACATCACGGAGAGCAACTTCTTTCCGCAGTTCGCGGTGGACGCGGCCACCTATCTCGACATGTACCCGGAGTATGTGTTCAAGCCGGAGGAAAAGAAGGCCTTTCTGGTGGACCGGCAGGGCGTGGTCGTCGGGCGCAAGCTCGCCGACCTGTACAAGTGGAAGATCGGTGACCAGATTCCGCTGCGCGGCACGATCTACCCAGGCACCTGGACCTTCACGCTGCGGGCCATCTACGATGGCGCCGACGCCAAGGTCGACGAATCCCAGTTCCTGTTCCACTGGAACTATCTCAACGACACGGTGAAGGCGCGCTTTCCGCGCCGCGGCGACTTCGCCGGCGTCTACATCGTCGAGATCCGCGACCCCGCGCAGGCAGCCGAGATTTCCGCGCGCATCGACGCCACGTTCAAGAACTCGCTGGCGGAAACCCTCACCGAAACGGAGAAGGCGTTCCAGTTGGGCTTCGTCGCGATGACCGAGGCCATCCTGGTGGCCATCCAGGCCGTGTCCTTCGTCGTCATCATCATCATCATGGCGGTGATGGCCAACACGATGGCGATGACGGCGCGCGAGCGCTACTCCGAATACGCCACGATGAAGGCGCTGGGCTTCGGCGGCGGGTTCGTGGCCATGCTCATCATCGCCGAGTCGCTCAGCATCGCGCTCGGCGGCGGCTTGATCGCGGTGCTGCTGACGCTGCCGGTCGCGGAGATATTCGGCAACGCGATGGGGACGCTGTTCCCGGTTTTCTTCGTGTCGCACGAAACGATGCTGATGCAGGTCGGCGCGGCGCTGGTCGTGGGCCTCGTCGCCTCCGCGGTGCCGGCGTGGCGTGCCGGCCGCGTCCGCATCGTCGATGGCCTGCGGTCGGTAGGTTAGCGGCATGATCGGCATCCCCATCTCGTACATCGCGCGCAACCTGATGGCGCGCCGGCTGACGACGCTGCTCACGGCCGGTGGGATGGCGCTTGTCGTCTACGTCTTCGCCACCGTCCTGATGCTGGCCGCCGGGCTGCGCGAAACGCTGGTAGGCACCGGGCAGCCCGACAACGTGATCGTGATCCGCAAGGGGTCGCAATCGGAAGTGCAAAGCGGCGTGGATCGCCGCTCGGCCGGCATTGTCGAAACGTTGCCGTTCATTGCCACGGGGGAGGACGGCACCAGGCTCGTGTCGAAGGAGCCGGTGGTGCTGATCAACCTGCCGAAGCGCGACTCGGGCAAGGCTTCCAACGTCGTGATCCGCGGGGTAACCGACCACGGCCTGACGCTGCGGCCGCAGGTGAAGATCGTCGAGGGCCGCATGTTCCGGCCGGGCACCTCGGAGATCATCGCGGGAAGCTCGGTGGCAACCGGCTTTCGCGGCGCCGCCATCGGTGAGACGCTGCGGTTCGCGCAGCGCGACTGGACGGTCGTGGGCGTCTTCGATGCCGGGCGCACGGGGTTCAATTCGGAGATCTGGGGCGATGCCGAGCAGCTGATGCAGGCGTTCCGGCGGCAGGCCTACTCCGCGGTGATTTTCCGGCTGGTGGATGCCGATCGCTTCGACGACCTGAAACGCGCGGTCGAAGGCGACCAGCGCCTGCAACTGGACGTCAAGCGCGAATCGCAGTTCTATGCCGATCAGTCGGAGCAGCTCGCCAAGTTCATCTCGTACCTCGGCACTACAATCTCCATCATCTTCTCCATCGGCGCAATCATCGGCGCGATGATCACGATGTACGCGAGCGTCGCCTCGCGCACCGGCGAGATCGGCACGCTGCGGGCGCTGGGATTCTCGCGTACCGCGATCCTCGTCGCGTTCCTCGGCGAGGCCCTGCTGCTCGGCCTCGTGGGCGGCGTGGTGGGGCTGATCGGGGCATCGTTCATGCAGGCGGTGCCGATCTCCACCACCAACTTCCAGACCTTTGCCGAAATTGCATTTCACTTCACGCTGACGCCGCAGATCATCGCGATCTCGCTTGCGTTCTCGCTGGTGATGGGCTTCGTCGGCGGCTTCCTGCCGGCGGCGCGCGCATCGCGGATGAAGATCGTCGACGCGCTGCGCGCGGCCTGAAATGGGTGTGTCGAAGCCCCTGCGGGCGCTGCGCGCCCACGCGGTGAGCCGATCGCTGCAGCCCGCCGCCGATGTCGCGGCCACGCTGGCGCGGTTGCGCTTCGTCCAGCTCGACCCCATTCGCGCGCCGGCGCGGGCCGCCGACCTGATCCTGCGCCAGCGCGTGCCGGGCTATCGCGCCGGCGACCTCGACCGGCTGTACCCGCAGCTGCCGCTCGCCGAGGACTACATTCACTGCTACGGCGTGATGACCGCCGCCACGCGCGCACTGCTGCATCCCCGCGGCCGGCCGCACAGCCTCTACATTGAGCGCGAGCATCCGCGCCTGCCGGCGCGCGTGCTGGCCCACGTGCAGGCGCGAGGCGACACCCACCCGCGCGACCTCGCCGCTGCCCTTGGCCGCGTGCAGGTGCGAAGCGGCTGGGGCGGCATTTCGTCGGCGACCACGCGCGCGCTGGAGGCGCTGCACTACCGCGGCAAGCTGCACGTGGCGCGGCGCGAGCAGGGCATCAAGGTCTATGCGGCGGCCCCGCCGCCAACCGAACCGTTGGCGCCGGCGGCGCGAGCGCAGGCGCTGCTGTTGCTGCTGCTCGACCTCTACGCGCCGCTGCCCGATTCTTCATTTCGCCAGCTGGTCCGGATGATCACGCCGAGTTCGGTGTCCGTCGCGCAGCGCGAGCGCACGCTGGGCGCGTTGCGCGCGGGCGACGACGTCGCGCGTCGCGAGATCGACGGCGTCACGTGGCTCAGGCCGGGCGGCGAGCCGCTGCGCGACGACGTCGCGGACACGGTGCGCTTGCTGACACCCTTCGATCCCGTGGTGTGGGATCGCCCACGCTTCGAGGCCTTCTGGGGCTGGGCCTATCGCCTCGAGGCCTACACGCCACCGCAGAAGCGCCAGTTCGGCTACTACGCCTTGCCGCTCCTGTGGCGCGACGACGTCATCGGCTGGGCCAACGCGCGTGTCGATTCCGGCATCCTGCGCGTGGAGACACAGTACGTCGGCGTGCCGTTGCGCACGGCGGCGTTTCGCAAGGCTCTCGCCGCCGAGTGTGAACGTCTTCGGGAGTGCGTCGGCGCGGCCGCGCTGGAACTCACCCAGGCGTCGCGCTGACACACAGCGCGCTCGCGGCGCGAAATCGTCGTGCTCTGTGCTGGCGTCGCAAGGCAGCGACGCGCAACGTCAATCGAAGCGCAGGTTGCCGTCGGCGATCAGCTTCTTCCAGTGATTGAGGTCGCCCTCGATCAACGTGCCCAGGCGCTCCGGCGGTCCCGGGATCAGTTCCACGCCTTCGCGCTCGAGCCGTTCGCGCACGTCGGGCATGGCGAGGATCCTCTGCACCTCGGCATTGATCCGGTTGATCACCGCCGGCGGCGTGCCGAGCGGCGCCACGATGCCCCAGTAGTTGATGACGCTGGCGTTGGGCACGCCTTCCTCCTGCCAGCTCGGCACGCCCGGCATCTGCGGAATGCGCTTCGGCCCGGTGACGGCGAGCACCTTGACGCGCTTTTCGGCTTGCAGCGGCAACGCGGCGGGAATCGACGCGGTCATCGCCTGGATGGTGCCGCCCAGGAGATCCTTGGTGGCGTCGGCAATGCCACGATAGGGCACGTGGACGATCGTGGTGCCGGCGCGGTTGTTCATCAACTCGAGCGCCAGGTGATTGACGCTGCCGGTGCCGGCGGAGCCGTAATTGAACTTGCCGGGCTGCGCCTTGGCGAGTGCAATGAATTCGCGCATCGTGCTGGCGGGCACGTCGACGTTGACGACGAAGGCCAGCGGGCCGGAGGCGATGGGCGCCACGGGGACGAACTGCTTCACCGGGTCGTAGCCCGGGGTACGCGCGGACGCGGCCACGGTGGTGAATGGCGAGGCCACGAACAGCAACGTGTAGCCGTCGGGCGCCGCCGCGGCGGCTTCCGCCGCGCCGATCGCGCCGCCAGCGCCCGTCTTGTTCTCGACGACGATCGTGGTCTTCAGCGCATCGCCGAGCCGTTGCGAGACGAAACGCGCCACCGTGTCCGTGCCGGCGCCGGGTGAGAACGGAACGATCAGCCGGACGGGGCGTGCGGGCCAGGGCTCCTGAGCGGAAACGGTGGGCACGATTGCCGCGAGCGCGGTCAACAGCAGGATCAGGATTTTCATGGTCGTTAGTGTGCGCAAGATGGCTCGAGAATGGCAATGCGACATGACACCGCAGTGACTGCGCGGTGCAGGGTCCACGCGCCGTTGCAGGCGGCTAGTCCTTGCCTTCCTGCCGGATGACGTCGAGGTTGTCGATCAGCCGGGTTGCCCCCAGCGTGGCCGCCGCCAGGACAATCAGCACGTTGGGATGATCGAAGCCTTCAGGGTGCGGGATGTGCAGGCCGAGGCCATTGCGGATGGCGATGTAGTCGACCTTCCAGCCTCGGGCCGCCAGCTCGGCGCGCCCTGCTGCCTCGAGGTTGGCGTAATCGCGCCGGCCGGCGATGATCGCGTCGGCGATGCCGCGCAGCACGCGGTGGAGATTGGGCGCCTCGCGTCGCTCGTCCGCCGTGAGGTAGCCGTTGCGCGACGCCAGCGCGAGGCCGTCCTCCGCGCGCACGGTTTCGGCGGGGACGATCTCGATGGGCAGGTTGAATTGCTGGACCATGCCGCGGACGATCTTCAGCTGCTGCCGGTCCTTCTTGCCGAACACGGCCACGTCGGGCTGCACGAGGTTGAAGAGCTTCAACACCACGGTGCACACGCCGCCGAAGAAGCCGGGCCTGAACGCGCCTTCGAGCTCGTCGGCGATGCCCGGGGGCACCACGCGATACACCTGCGGCGTCGGATACATCTCGTGCTCGAGCGGCGCGAACAGCACGTCCACGCCTTCGCGCTCGAGGCCTGCCGAGTCCGCCTCGAACGTGCGCGGATACCGGTCGAAATCCTCATTGGGACCGAACTGCAGGCGGTTGACGAAGATGCTCGTCACCACGATGTCGCCGTGGCGGCGCGCGATGCGGCACAACTCGAGGTGGCCGGCGTGCAGGTTGCCCATGGTCGGCACGAACGCGACGCGGCCGGCGCCGTTCAGACGTGCCGCCAGTTCCGCCGCGGTCCGGATCAGCTCCATCGCTGCCTGCTCCTACGCCTGTCCAAGATTGAAGAACTCGCGGCGCGCGCGCATGCCCGCAACGCGTGCGAGCAGGAGTTTGAGGTGTGCCGGATTGTCGACGAAGTTCAGACGCTCGCTGTTGATGATGAGGCATGGCGCATCGTCGTACTGGTAGAAGAAGCGCGCGTAGGCGTCGGCCAGGCGCGCCAGGTATTCATCGGGAATGGCCTGCTCGAAGTCGACGCCGCGCTGGCGCACGCGCTCCACCAACGTGTCCACCGGCGCCTGCAGGTAGATCACGAGATCCGGCGTCGCCGTCTGCGGCTTCAGGTGCCGATAGACTTTTTCGTACAGCGTGAACTCGTCGTCGCGCAGGTTGAGCCGCGCGAACAGCGGATCCTTGTCGAGCAGGAAGTCGGACACCGTCGGCTGGCGGAAAAGGTCGAGCTGGGCGAGTTCACGCAGCTGGTCGGCGCGCTGGAAGAGGAACGTCAGCTGCGTGGGCAGCGCGAAGCGCGGCATGTCCTCGTAGAAGCGCGACAGGAACGGATTGTCCTCGGGCTGTTCGAGCAGCAGATCGGCCTCGAGGCGGCCGGCCAGTTCGCGGGCGAGGCTCGTCTTGCCCGCTCCGATCGGCCCCTCCACCACGATGTAGCGGCATTTTTCGATATCCATCGCGCAGTTTCTTGGTGAGCGTCAGCGCAACGGGTGGGTGCGCGTGACGGCGATGCGTTGGCTCTTCACCGCGGGCAGGAAGCGGCGGGCAAGACCGCGTCCGGGAATGGTGGCTGCCGGCGCGATATCGCGCAATGGCCGCAGCGTGAAGGCCCGTTCGTGCATGCGCGGATGGGGGATGGTGAGTTGCGCGATGTGGATGCGACGGCGGCCGTATAGTAGCAAATCGAGGTCGAGCGTCCGCGGTGCATTGCGCGGCGCGCCGGGCTCGCGCCGGCGCTGCTGGCGGCGCTCGATCACGTGCAGCAACCGCAGCAGCGCGCGCGGCGCCAGCGTGGTGCGCAGCGCGACGGCTGCATTGACGTAGTCGGGTTGCGGTATCGAGGCGCCGACCGGCGCCGAGACATAGTTGCGCGACGCCCGCAGCAGGCGGGTGCCGGGCAGGCGCGCGATGGCACGCGTGGCGCGGGCCAGCTGGCGGCGCGGATGGGCGAGATTGCTGCCCAGGCCGACGATGACTACCGCGGGCGCGCCCACGCCGGCGATCAGTCGGGCTCGGCCGAATCGTGCGCAGGCGCAGCGTCGGTGCCGTCGTCTTCGCGCCGCTTGCGTCCGCGCCCGCGCGAGCGGCGTCCCTTCTTCGGCGCTTCGTCGGGCTTCAGCATGGCCGCGCGCTCGGCTTCGCTGGCGTCCTGGAACCGCGTCCACCAGTCGACCAGCGCCATCTCGATCTCGCCCGACTTGCCGCGCAGTTCGAGAAAGTCGTAGGCGGCGCGAAAGCGCGGATGTTCGAGCAGGCGAAACGGCCGGGCGCCGGCGCGTTGCTCGAAGCGCGGCTGCAGCGACCAGATTTCCTTGATCGTGGCCTCGAAGCGGCGCGGGATTGAAATGCGCTGGCCCTGCGCGGCCAGCACGCGGTCCATCGCGTCGAACAGCGCGGGCAGCGGCTTCTCGTTGCGATCCTTGGCGGCATTCCATTGCTGCAGCACTTCGTGCCACAGCAGCGTGGCAAACAGGAACGCGGGGGAGACGGCCTTGCCGGCCAGCACGCGCGCGTCGGTGCCGGCCAGCGCCACCTCGATGAAACGCGGTCCGAGCGGCTGCTCGAGGATCACGTCGAGCAGCGGCAGCAGGCCATGCGACAACCCGTGCGCGCGCAGGCTCTTCAGCGTCTCCACCGCGTGGCCGGAAAGCAGCAGCTTCTGCATCTCGTCGAAGAGGCGCGCCGGGGGCACGTTGTGCATCAGGCTCGCGAGCTTGGGGATCGGCGCGGCGGTCTTGGGGTCGATGGCGACCCCCACCTTCGTGGCGAGCCGCACGGCGCGCAGCATGCGCACCGGATCCTCGCGGAACCGCGTGACGGGCGGCCCGATCAATTTGAGACGGCGTGCGCGGACGTCGACCACGCCGCCGACGTAATCCCATATTTCCTCGGTGGTGGGGTCGAAGTACAGCGCGTTGATCGTGAAGTCGCGGCGGACCGCATCCTCGGATTGCGAGCCGTAGACGTTGTCGGACAGCAGGCGCCCGTGCTCGTCGGTGGCGTCGGTGCCGGTTTGCGCGGCGCGGAACGTGGAGACTTCGAGCACTTCGGCGCCGACGTGCACGTGCACGAGGCGGAAGCGGCGGCCGATGATGAAGGCGCGGCGAAACAGCGGCTTGACCTGCTCCGGCGTCGCGTTGGTGGCGATGTCGAAGTCCTTGGGGACAAGCCCCAGCAGCAGGTCGCGGACCGCCCCGCCGACGACAAAGGCGAGGAATCCGGCTTCCTGGAGCTTTTCGGTGACCTGACGGGCGCCGCGGGGAATCTGGTCGCGGCGGACCGGGTGGTCGCTGGCGCGATAGATCTTCGGGTCGCGGGTCGGCC
>JANNYI010000384.1:0-1182 GCA_031410015.1 Betaproteobacteria bacterium
CGTCCAGTCGCCCTCGCGCACCGCCGCGGTTTCCGGCAGGAAGTCAGGCAGCTTGCCCGCATCGAATTCGGCCTGCCGCTTGTCGCGCAGCTTCAGGAGTTCCGCACGGCGGCCACCGAAGGCGCGCTGCAGCTTGACGGCGAACGCCACCGCTTCCGGCGTGAGGATCTGCGCAAACTCGGGCGTGATGCGGCCGGTGATCTCGACACCGGGACCGAAGGGGGACGTGCTCATGGCAACCTCATTCCAGACAATGGACAAAATGGCGCACGCGGTCAGCCCTGGGGCATCGGCGGCATGGCATAGGCGGGAGGGATCGTTTCAGCCTGACATTTTACCGCACCGGAGGTGCGACAAAGGGCCGCAGCAGCGGCGCGACCATGCCCGGGTGTTGTGTCCACGCCGGGGGCGGCCCTCCGGGTTCGTGGGCGCGAAAGACTTCGGCGCTAACCGCCGCCGACGCCCGCGCAAGACCGCGGGGATCAGACGACCGCGACGCCCTTCGCCGCAGCGAGCGTCAGCGCCCCATCGCGCGTCGCGCGGTTGATCGCACTGACCAGCGCGCGCAGGGTTGCCGTGACGATGTTGGCATCACGGCCCACGCCGTAGACGGTGCGGTCGGTTCCCACGCGCAGCTGCACGTAAGCCACCGCCGTCGCGTCCTCACCGGCACCGATCGCATGTTCGTGGTAATTCACGACATGGATCGGCAGCTTGAGGCCCGCGCGCACCGCAGCCACGAAGGCATCCACCGGGCCATTGCCCGCGCCATGGAGCACCGTCTCCACGCCATCGATCTTGAGATGCGCCGTCAGATGCTCGACGGTGCCGTCGGTGCCGCTGTGCTGCGCGCGATGGCCGACAAAGGTCACTGGGGCGGTCGCGGCGAGATACTCGCGCTCGAATGCGGCATGGATTTCCGCCGGGGACAGTTCTTTGCCGGTCGTGTCGGTGATGCCCTGGATCACGTGGCTGAATTCGATCTGCAGAAGACGCGGCAGCGCCAGCCCGTAATCGCGCTCGAGCAGGTAGGCGATGCCGCCCTTGCCCGACTGACTGTTGACGCGGATCACCGCCTCGTAGGTGCGGCCAAGGTCGGCCGGATCGATCGGCAGGTAGGGCACGTCCCACACCGGGTTGCCGTGCGCCATGTCCTGGATGCGCATGGCAAGCCCCTTCTTG
>JANNYI010000385.1:0-5009 GCA_031410015.1 Betaproteobacteria bacterium
ATGCCGCAGCCGTGGTCGAGCGCGCTGCGGCAGGCCGCGATGGTGGCGCCGGTGGAGCGCCGCGAACGCTCGACCATGGCCGGCGACCACGGGAAGCCGATGCGCCGCATCGCCGCCGCGCCCAGCGTGCCGGCAAGCACAGCCGCAACGTAGGCAGCATCGTGCACGCGGACGAGCTGGGCTTCCGTGGCCGCGGCCGGCTCGCCCATTCGCGCACCGGCCACGGCCAACACCCGCGCGCGCAGCGCCGCATACTTGCGCATCGGAAACCGGTGGCCGGGCGGCAGCGGCAGCTCGAACCGGTCGGTGTAGTAGATCCTCATGGCCGCTCGGGTGCCGGCGCGCGAAAGGGCGACGATTCGGCCAGTTCCTCGAGCGAGTGCGCGACGTCCACGCGCTCGCGCGCACAGAAATCCGCGATCGCCGCGGCGAAATCGGGGTCGCCCACCGCGTGCAGCGAATGGGTGGCGACGGGCAGCAGCCCGCGCGATAGTTTATGCAGGCCCTGTGCGCCGCCCTCGAAGCGGGTGAGTCCTTGCTCGATGCAGAATTCGATCGCCTGGTAGTAGCACGCCTCAAAATGGAGGCCGGGAACGTATTCGGTGGTGCCCCAGTAGCGGCCCCACAGCGTGGTTTCGTCGTGGATATCGAGCGCGGTGCACAGGCGCCGGCCGCCGCGCGAGCCGATGACGAGGAGGACGTTCTCCGGCATGGCGGCGCCGATCCGCGCAAAGAACGCGGGCGTCAGGTAGGGCGTCGAATGGTGCGCGCGATACGTGCCTTCATAGCACTGGTAGAAGAAGGCCCAGTCGGCGTTGGTGATCGCCTTGCCGCGCTTGCGTTCGAAGGTGACGCCGGCTTCCGCGAGCCGGCGGCGCTCCTGCTTCACCTTCTTGCGCTTGTCGTGCGCAAACGCCGCCAGGAAGTCCGCGAAGTCACGATAGCCCGGATTGCTCCAGTGAAACTGCACCCCTTCGCGGGTCAGCATGCCCAGTCCCGATCCGGTGGCCACTTCGGCGTCGGGCGGGAACAGCACGTGCAGCGATGAGTAGGCACCGGCCTCGACCAGCGCGACGGCGTGCCGGTACAGCGCGCTCCGGGTCGCGGCATCGGCAGACAACGCGCGCGGGCCGGGCACCGGCGTGAACGGGACGGCGCCGAGCAGCTTCGGATAATAGCGGCGGCCGTGGCGGCGATAGGCTTCCGCCCAGCCCCAGTCGAAGACGTATTCGCCGTAGCTGTGGGCCTTGGCATAGAGCGGCATCGCGCCCACCAGTTGCGGTCCGCGCCAGGCCGTGACATAGCGCTCGGTCCAGCCGGTTCGCGGCGTCGCGCAGCCCGTCGCATGCAACGCGTCCAGGAAGGCATGGGCCAGGAACGGCTGGCCCCCCGTCAGCGCATTCCATGTTGCGGGCGCAATGGCGCGCAATGGCACGTCGTCGCGAACATCGAGCGAGGGCGGCGCGGCGGAAGTGGCGGGAGGCGGCGAACTGGGCATGACAGGGGGCCGATTCTGTCTTGATTGGACCGCGCACTCAAGGCGGTCCGCGCGGTGTCCACCCGCCACGCCGGATGCGGCTCCGGCCGATGCTAGAATCGGCGCCATGAAATTGGTGATCGCGCAACTCAATCAGGTGGTTGGCGATCTGCCGGCCAATGCGCGCGCCATCCTCGAAGTGGCCGGGCAGGCGGCGCGCACTGGCGCGCATGTCGTGGTCACGCCCGAACTGTCGCTGTGCGGCTATCCGCCCGAGGACCTCCTGCTGCGCCCGGCATTCCTCGATGCCTGCGCGCGCGAACTGGCGGACCTGGCCGCAGCCGTGCGAGGCCCGGCGGTGCTGGTCGGCTTTCCCGAGCTTGCGAACGGCAAGCGCTACAACGCCGTGGCGGTATTGCGCGACGGCCGCATCGAGCAGGTGTATCGCAAGCAGTGCCTGCCCAACTACACGGTCTTCGACGAGGAGCGCTATTTCACGCCGGGCGACGCGCCTTGCGTCTTCGCGGTGGACGGCGTTGCCTGCGGCGTGATCCTGTGCGAGGACATCTGGTTCCCGGAGGCAGCGGCCCAGGCCCGCGCCGCCGGCGCCCAGGTGTTGCTGGTGCCCAACGGCTCGCCGTACCACACGCGCCAGCAGGCGTTGCGGCGCGACCAGGTGACGGCGCGGGCGCGCGAGACCGGCATCCCGGTCGTCTATGTCAATCGAACCGGCGGCCAGGACGAACTGGTGTTCGATGGCGCGTCGTTCGTCGTTGACGGTACCGGGACACTGACGCAGCAATTGCCGGCATGGCACGAAGCGGTTGGCGAGGTTGAATTCGACGGCGCGGTACCGCGGCCGGTGCGCGGCGCGCTCGACCCGGCGCTCGAGTCGCACGTCTACGCGGCGCTGGTGATGGGCGTCCATGACTACGTCGAGAAGAATCGCTTTCCCGGGGTGCTGCTGGGACTGTCGGGCGGTGTCGACTCCGCGCTGACGCTGGCCGTGGCCGTCGACGCGCTGGGCCGCGACCGTGTCCGCGCGCTGATGCTGCAGTCGCCCTACAACGCGCAGATCAGCCTCGACGACGCGCGCGAAATGGCGGGCATCGTCGGCGTGCGCTACGACGAAATTCCGATTGCCCCGGTGTTCGACGCGTTTCTCGGCGCGCTGGCGGACGAGTTCAAGGGCTTGCCGGTGGATGCAACCGAGGAAAACATCCAGGCCCGCATCCGCGGCACGCTGCTGATGGCACTGTCGAACAAGTCCGGTGCCATCGTGCTGACCACGGGCAACAAGTCCGAAATGGCCGTTGGCTACGCCACGCTGTACGGCGACATGGCAGGGGGCTTTGCGGTGCTCAAGGACATTCCCAAGACGCTGGTCTACCGGCTGTGCCACTACCGCAACGGCCTCGGGCGGGTCATTCCGGAACGGATCATCACCCGGGCGCCATCGGCCGAGTTGCGCCCGGACCAGACCGACCAGGACTCGCTGCCCGCCTACGAGATTCTGGATGCCATTCTCGAAGCCTATGTCGAGCGGGACTTGAGTCCACAGCAGATCGTGGCCGAGGGACTGCCGGCCGACGCCGTGGCCAGGGTCGTCCGCCTCATCAAGATCAACGAATACAAGCGGCGGCAGTCGGCAGTCGGCATCCGGATCACGGCGCGGGGCTTCGGCAAGGACTGGCGCTATCCGATCACCTCGGCCTGGAACGAATGGACCACCGTGATGCCGCCGGCGGACCGCACCTAGGACGCGCGGCCCGCGTCGTGTAAGCTCGGATTTCGGCTCGTGAATGGCATGGTCAGGGAGCAGCTGCAATGAAGAAAATCGAAGCGATCGTCAAGCCGTTCAAGCTCGACGAAGTGCGCGAGGCGCTGTCCGAACTCGGCGTCACCGGTCTCACCGTTACCGAGGTCAAGGGCTTCGGCCGGCAGAAGGGGCACACCGAGCTCTATCGCGGCGCCGAGTACGTCGTCGACTTCCTGCCCAAGGTCAAGGTCGAGGTCGTGCTGGCCGATTCGATGGTGGAGCGGGCGATCGAGGCGATCGTCAAGGCGGCGCGCACCGGCAAGATCGGCGACGGCAAGATCTTCGTGACCACCGTGGACCAGGTCATCCGCATCCGCACCGGCGAATCCGGCGAAGCCGCCGTTTGAAGCCTGCATCGGCCGCGCGTGGGCGCAGCCTTGAGACGAGGAGATAAATCATGTCGCTATTGGGCGAGTTCCGCGATTTCGCGGTCAAGGGCAACGTCATCGACCTCGCGGTCGCCGTCATCATCGGCGGGGCGTTCGGCAAGATCGTCGATTCGCTGGTCAAGGACATCATCATGCCGATCATCGGCAGGATCTTCGGGGGCCTCGACTTTGCCAACAACTACATCCTGCTGGGGAGTCCGCCGGCCAATTTCCCGGGGCCGATGACCTACGAGGCGCTGACCAAGGCCGGCGTGCCGATGCTTGCCTACGGCAATTTCATCACGATCGTGATCAACTTCGTGATTCTCGCCTTCGTGATCTTCTGGATGGTGAAGCAGTTGAGCAAGGCCAAGGCCAAGATGGATGCGACGCCGGCCGGGCCCGCGCCGACGCCCGAGGACGTGCTGCTGCTGCGGGAAATCCGGGACGAACTGAAAAAGCGCTAGGTACCCGGCGTCCACCGGATCGGAAGAGAATGTTTGATCGCGCGCAATGCACCGCGTTTGACCATAGGGGTCACGTTTGCCAGAATCGGCGACAATGCGTCCTAGGCACCGCAGTCAAAAGGTGCCGGCGCGTGTTCGCCCCTACCGGAGGAAGTTCATGAAACTTGCCGCACCCCTGGCCGCCATCAGCGCGGCGATTGCCCTGGCCGTGGCCGCACCCGTGCGCGCCGATGTGACGATCGGCGTCACGCTCTCGGCCACTGGCCCCGCCGCGTCGCTCGGCATCCCGCAGAAGAACACGCTTGAATTGCTGCCGCAGTCCATTGGCGGCGAGAAGATCAAATGGGTGGTGCTGGACGATGCCAGCGACACCACCAAGGCGGTCACCAACGCGCGGAAACTGGTCAGTGAGGACAAGGTCGATGTGATCATCGGCTCGTCGACCACGCCCAATTCGCTGGCGATGCGCGAAGTGGCCGTCGACTCCGGCACACCGATGATTTCACTGGCTGCGTCGGCCGCGATCATCAATCCGGTCGACCCCAAGACGCGCTGGATCTTCAAGGCGCCGCAGAACGATGCGCTGATGGCGGACGCCATCGCGGTCAACATGAAGGCGGCAGGCATCAAGACGATGGCCTACATCGGTTTCGCCGACGCCTACGGCGACGGCTGGCTGACGGAAATGCGTCGCTCGGCGCAGACCGCGGGCATCAAGATCGTCGCGGAGGAAAAATACAATCGCAACGATCCGTCGGTGACGGGGCAGGTGCTGAAGCTCATGTCGGCCAACCCGGACGCCGTCCTGATCGGTGCTGCCGGCACGCCCGGCGCCACCCCGCAGAAGGAGCTCGTGGCGCGCAACTACAAGGGCAAGA
>JANNYI010000386.1:0-20962 GCA_031410015.1 Betaproteobacteria bacterium
CCAGTGGCCAGCCCACCTTCGGCCTGGCTCTGAACCTCGAGCGCGACTCGGTCGGCGCGGTGATCTTGGGTGAGTACGAGCACATCTCTGAAGGCGACACCGTGAAGTGCACGGGGCGCATTCTCGACGTTCCCGTCGGCCCCGAGCTCATCGGCCGCGTCGTCAATTCGCTCGGCCAGCCCATCGACGGCAAGGGCCCGGTCAACGCGAAGATGCGCGACGTGATCGAAAAGGTCGCGCCGGGCGTGATCGAGCGGCAGAAGGTGTCGCAGCCGGTGCAAACGGGCTTGAAGTCCATCGACGCGATGGTGCCCGTGGGCCGCGGCCAGCGCGAGCTGATCATCGGCGACCGCCAGACCGGCAAGACCGCGGTGGCCATCGACACGATCATCAACCAGAAGGGCAAGGACCTGATCTGCGTGTACGTCGCGATCGGGCAGAAGGCCTCGTCGATCAAGAACGTCGTCAACAAGCTGACCGAATTCGGCGCGATGGATTACACGATCGTCGTGGCCGCCACGGCATCGGAATCGGCGGCGCTGCAGTACATCGCGCCGTACTCCGGCTGCACGATGGGCGAGTATTTCCGCGACCGCGGGCAGGACGCGCTGATCATCTACGACGACTTGACCAAGCAGGCGTGGGCCTACCGCCAGGTGTCGCTGCTGCTGCGCCGCCCGCCGGGCCGCGAAGCGTATCCGGGCGACGTGTTCTACCTGCACTCGCGCCTCCTCGAGCGCGCCGCGCGCGTCAACGCCGACTACGTCGAGAAGTTCACCAAGGGCGCGGTCAAGGGCAAGACGGGTTCGCTCACCGCACTGCCGATCATCGAAACGCAGGCCGGCGACGTGACCGCCTTCGTGCCGACCAACGTGATCTCGATCACGGACGGCCAGATCTTCCTGGAGTCCGACCTCTTCAACGCCGGTATCCGTCCTGCGATCAACGCGGGCATCTCGGTATCCCGGGTCGGCGGTGACGCCCAGACCAAGGTCATCAAGAAGCTGGGCGGTGGCGTGCGTCTGTCATTGGCGCAGTACCGCGAGCTGGCGGCGTTCGCGCAGTTCGCTTCCGACCTCGATGAGGCCACCCGCAAGCAGCTGGAACGCGGCAAGCTGGTCACGGAACTGATGAAGCAGCCGCAGTACTCGCCGCTGTCGGTGGCCGAGCAGGCGTTGACGCTCTTCGCCGTCAACAAGGGCTATTACGACGATGTGCCGGTGGAAAAGGCGCTGGCCTTCGAAGCCGCGCTGCGCCAGTACATGAAGGGCAAGTACGCCGCCATCGTCGACAAGATCACGCAGACCAACGAGCTGACGGCCGACGACGAGAAGGCGCTGGCCGCGGCGATCGAGGACTTCAAGAAGTCCGGCACGTATTAAGGGACAGACCACGTTTTCGAATTCAAAAACGTGGTCTGTCCCTGTTTAAGGGCTAGACATGCCAAGCACCAAAGCAATCACGACCAAGATCAAGAGCGTGCAGAGCACGCGCAAGATCACGAAGGCGATGGAGATGGTCTCGGCCTCCAAGATGAAGAAGGCCCAGGACCGGATGCGCGCCACGCGTCCGTACGTCGAGCGCACGTTCAACATCGTGATGCACATCGCCAAGGCCAACACCGAGTACCGGCATCCGTTCCTGCATGCGCGCGACGTGGTCAAGCGCGTGGGCGCCATCGTGGTCACCACGGACAAGGGGCTGTGCGGCGGCCTCAATACGAACGTGCTGCGGCTGGTGCTGCAGCAGCACAAGGAATGGAAGGCCAAGGGGATCGAGGTCGACTACGTCGCCATCGGCGGCCGGGGCCTCGGCTTCCTGCAGCGCATGGGCGCCAACATCGTGTCCAGCGTCGTGAATCTGGGCGACCGTCCGCACCTGGACAAAATGGTCGGCCCGGTGAAGACGCTGATCGACGAATACACGGAAGGCAAGGTCGACGAAGTCCATATCTACTTCACCACCTTCCGCAACACGATGAGCCAGGAAGCCCGGCACGGCAAGATCATCCCGATTCCCCTCGAATACCGGGCGCTGGCCACCGGCGAAGTCCGCAAGGTGGACCTGGCGGACAACTCCTGGGACTACATCTACGAGCCGGACGCGCGGACGCTGCTCGACGGCATGTTCCGGCGCTACCTCGAAGCCATCGTGTTCCAGATGGTCAACGAGAACATGGCCTCGGAGCAATCGGCGCGGATGGTGGCCATGAAGGCGGCCAGCGACAACGCCGGCAAGATCATCAAGGAACTGCAGCTGATCTACAACAAGACGCGGCAGGCGGCGATCACGAAGGAACTCTCCGAAATTGTCGGGGGCGCTGCCGCAGTTTAAAACAGGGACAGACCACGATTTCGCGTTTTTGTCTTTTGAGAAAACGTGGTCTGTCCCTGAATTCAGTTAACGATCAAGGTACATCTATGAACCAGGGAAAAATTGTTCAGTGCATTGGCGCGGTCGTCGACGTGGAGTTTCCGCGCGACCAGATCCCGGAGATCTACGATGCGTTGAAGCTTGACGAGATCGGGCTGACGCTCGAGGTCCAGCAGCAGCTGGGCGACGGCGTCGTGCGCACGATTGCGCTCGGCAGCTCCGACGGCCTGCGTCGCGGCATGATGGTCGTGAACACGAAGGCGCCGATCATGGTGCCCGTGGGCACCGAGACCCTCGGCCGGATCATGGATGTGCTGGGTCGGCCTATCGACGAACGTGGCCCGGTGGCCGCAGTCAAGACGATGTCGATCCACCGCGCCGCCCCGGCGTACGAGGAACTTGCGCCGTCCACCGAGCTGCTGGAAGTGGGCATCAAGGTCATCGACCTCATCTGCCCGTTTGCCAAGGGCGGCAAGATCGGCCTCTTCGGCGGCGCCGGCGTGGGCAAGACCGTCACGATGATGGAGCTGATCAACAACATCGCGTCGGCGCACTCGGGCCTGTCGGTATTCGCCGGTGTCGGCGAGCGCACCCGCGAAGGCAACGACTTCTATCACGAGATGATCGACTCCGGCGTCGTCGACAAGGACGATCTGGGCAAGTCGAAAGTCACGATGGTGTACGGCCAGATGAACGAGCCGCCGGGCAACCGCCTGCGCGTGGCGCTGACCGGCCTGACGATCGCGGAAAGCTTCCGCGACGAAGGTCGCGACGTTCTCTTCTTCGTCGACAACATCTACCGCTTCACGCTGGCCGGCACCGAAGTGTCGGCGCTGCTCGGCCGGATGCCGTCGGCGGTGGGCTACCAGCCCACGCTGGCGGAGGAAATGGGCCGGCTGCAGGAGCGCATCACGTCGACCAAGACCGGCTCGATCACCTCCATCCAGGCCGTGTACGTGCCGGCGGATGACTTGACCGATCCCTCGCCCGCCACGACGTTCGGCCACCTGGATGCCACGGTCGTGCTGTCGCGCGACATCGCATCGCTGGGTATCTACCCGTCGGTCGACCCGCTCGACTCGACATCGCGCCAGATCGATCCGCACGTCATCGGCGAGGAGCATTACAACTGCACACGCCGGGTCCAGCAGACGCTGCAGCGCTACAAGGAACTGCGCGACATCATCGCCATTCTGGGCATGGACGAACTGTCGCCCGACGACAAGCTTGCCGTGTCGCGCGCGCGCAAGATCCAGCGCTTCCTGTCGCAGCCGTTCACCGTGGCGGAAGTGTTCACCGGCTCGCCGGGCAAGTACGTGGCGCTGAAGGACACGATCAAGGGCTTCAACATGATCGTGAACGGCGAGTGCGACCACCTGCCGGAGCAGGCGTTCTACATGGTCGGCACGATCGAAGAAGCCTTCGAAAAAGCCAAGACCCTGCAATAAGAACGCGGGACCCAAAGTCATGGCACACACCATCACCGTCGACGTCGTCAGCGCCGAAGAGCAGATCTTCTCTGGCGAGGCGGAATTCGTCATCCTGCCGGGGGTCGACGGCGAGCTGGGCGTCTATCCGCGGCACACGCCGCTCTTCACGCAGATCAGGCCGGGCGCCGTGCGCATCAAGATGCCGGACTCGGCGGAAGAGGTGCTGGTGTTCGTGCAGGGCGGCTTCCTCGAAGTGCAGCCGCACAAGGTGACCGTGCTGGCCGACACCGCCATCCGCGCGCATGACCTCGATGAGGTCAAGGCGCTGGAAGCGAAGAAGCGCGCCGAGGAAGCGATGGCTAACAAGGACTCGTCCACCAGCATGGCCACGGCGCAAGCGGAGTTGTCGATCGCGATGGCGCAGCTCGAGGCCATTCGCAAGTTCAAGAATCGCGCGTAGCTTTCGCGTTGCAGCAATGACAGAAAAGGCGACCCGCGGGTCGCCTTTTTCGTCGCATCTCGTCGGTCGCGGCGTGGCGGAGTGCAATGCCACGCGATTGGCGAATCCCGACTTCGTGCTTGAAGAGCCCAATTACGCGCAATTGTTGGAACTATTGCAGCGTGCCTGTGAAGTAGCCGCTTTCGGAGCACCCACCGCCTATCGGACCCTGCCATTCACCTTCGATCCCCTGCGCGGTTGCCTTCAGGTTGGTCACCAGGATCGGCGAGCCGGCGGCGCCGCAGGTATAGGTGGCGGAAGGAATCTGATAGATCTGCCCGAATTGGTTGGCGTTGCCGTTGAGCGTGCAGGTACCGCCTCCCTGGATGCCGAAGTCAAGGGTGATGTTGCCTGCACCGGTCTGCGTGACGGCAATGCTCGAATACCGACTGAACTTCCCGTTCTGCGCGGGGTTGCCACAAGCGCTGACGATGGTGAATACGGAACCTTGGTAGGTGCCTCCGAGCGGGATCGTCTTGAGGGTCTGCCGGATGATCTGCTTGGACACGTTGACGCCGTCGACGTTATACGTAAGCGTTCCCGAAGCGTCTGTCGCCGGGGCAAACGTCGCCGTGCCGACCTGACGGATGCCGCTCTGCGCGGGGTTCCATCCGCCGCCGAAATAGGTCCCGCTGGAGATGAAGAGCGGCCCGGACCAGATGCCATTGCCGTCCACGGTCAACTGTCCGGTGAACCACGTGGGCTGCCCGGTGACGCCATAGACGAAGAATGTGGAGAAGATGAAGTTGTCCGCTTGAATGAAATTGACGCCCCATCCACTTTCGGAAGGATTCCACCACAGATCCGTATAGTCGGTGTTGGCGCGGGCTGGCGCCGCGTAGAGGGCAACGAGCAGGCTGAGCGTGGCGGCGAGCGTGCGCGGAGTGGCACGGCAAATGTTGGCGAATTCCATTGGACACCTCCTGATTAGTGTCAGGAGAATTTGCTGGAATACTTTTGGACGTCCAAGGGGCGATTGGATGAATAATGCGTCGGCCGGCGCCTACAACTGCACGTGCTGCGCGTGGCGGGTCACGGCATTTGCCCCGCCGGCGGTCAGCCCGCGCGGCGTGCGGTCACGGCAACTCAGGCGGCGACGCGCGAGCCCGCGCCGGGGTCAGCCGCTACGGCCGTCAAGGCCGCCGAAGCGCGCTTCGGTCATCGACATGCTGGCGCCTGCCGTGCGGTCCGCAGGCGCTTGTTCATGCGCTCCGGGAAGCTGCGTTTCCTGAAGAGGTCGATGACGTCTTGAAGGCCCAGATACCTGCCGCCCCGACCTTCCTTCCCCATGACCCTCAGCAACACCGGCCACTCGCCGATCATCAGCGTCCCATCGATCATGCGCCGACGTCCTGCTGCGCGCGCAAGATTTGCGTCCATGTAGGCGCGCAACTCCGGCAATCCCAGGCCGAGCTCCGACGATCCATCGTGACTCTGCTTCTTCCTGGCGAAGTCCCGCAGCCTCGACACTTCCTTCGCATCAACGGCCCCTTGGGCATCGAGGATCCCGGAGCCCACCCCCTTCTTGTCGAGCGGCCCGCCACGCAGCGAATTCAGTTGCAAGCCGTGCAACTGCGTATCGATTAACGACAGGGGACCCAGTCCGTTTGCCACCGCGGCAATGGCGAAGATCGCAGTTTGCGGCAGCACAGGACCGCCGTCGCCGGCGCGAGCCGCGGTCGCCACGACGGCCGCGACCTTCGCCAGCGATTCCCGATCGTCGGCCAGCTTGCCCGTCGCCACGAGCGCCCGCAGGAACGGACATGGATTGTTGGCCGACACAGGGTGCGGCCCACCCGATTTCTTGATCACGGTATCTCCTCGAAGTGCATCGCCGCGGCCCGAGGTCACACCCCGCCGCTGCGAGGCATGGCGGTCGGATGACAGCATCGTCTCGAAAGTTGAGCCCGCATGGTGGCCCCGCTAAACCACACCGTCTGTGCGATGCAGAACATTGCGCGCGGCGGACGGCGCCGCGCCGCGATGCATTTGGAAACGAACCGACCGGGACGCAGGCTTCAACCCAGGTGCGCTCCCCATGCCAACGAGCAGGAAACCACCTGCACCGGCCCAGCGCCAGCCATCTGCCACCCCGCCATGACCCACATCAAACTGGAGCCCGGTAGCGCTTAATCGTCATAGCTGCAATGCTAGAATGGTGCATTGCAACATACGGGCAGATCCCCCGAGGATTCCATGGCTGACCTCCATCGCACCATCGACCGGTCGCTGCGCATTTCCCGCACGGTGGCCGACCTGCTGCAGCAGCGCGTGCGCAAGGCTGGTGAAGCCAGCGCCGCCGGCATCCGGCAGGCGCGCGACGCCGAGTTCGGTCGCGGCACCGCGTCGATGCTGACGCCGTTCGAAATGTGGCGGCAATGGTCGGAATACACGATCGATGCTGGGCAGCGCTCCGTGCTGTACTGGGACACGTTGCGCCGCCGCGGCAACCAGTGGCTGGAGCACGAAGCCGCGGGCAAGCCGCCGGTGTTGAAATACAAATACGAAACCATCTCCGATGCCCGTACGTTCGAGCATCCCGCCAACTACGCGCTGGTGCGCATCATTCCGCCCAAGGGCGTGGTTGTGGACAACACCATGCGCCCGTTCGTGATCGTCGATCCGCGCGCGGGTCACGGCCCCGGCATCGGCGGCTTCAAGGAAGAGTCCGAAGTCGGCGTGGCGTTGTCGGCCGGGCATCCCGTCTACTTCCTGATCTTCTTTCCCGACCCGGCGCCGGGGCAGACGATGGCCGACATCATCGATGCCGAGGCCGAGTTCATCCGCATCGTTTCCGAACGCCACCCCAAGAGCCAGAAGCCGGTGATCGTCGGCAACTGCCAGGGCGGTTGGGCGGTGATGATGCTCGCCGCCGCGCGTCCCGACATCGCCGGACCGCTCGTCATCAACGGCGCGCCGATGTCGTACTGGTCGGGCAACGACGGCGAGTCGCCGATGCGCTACGCCGGCGGCCTGCTGGGTGGCGCGTGGCTGTCGTTGTTCGCGGCGGACCTCGGGGCAGGCAAGTTCGACGGCGCGCACCTCGTCCAGAACTTCGAATATCTCAATCCCGCCAACACGCTGTGGGAAAAGTGGTACCACCTGTACGCCAACATCGATGAGGAGCCCGAGCGCTTTCTCGAGTTCGAACGCTGGTGGGGCGGCTTCTACCTGATGAACGAGGACGAGATTCGCTGGATCGTCAACAACCTCTTCGTCGGCAACAAGCTGGCTTCCGGGGAAGCGCGGCTTGGCCCCGGCCGCTACTTCGACCTCAAGGCCATCAAGCAGCCGATCATCGTGTTCGCATCGATGGGCGACAACATCACGCCGCCGCAGCAGGCGTTCAACTGGATTGCCGACGTCTACTCGTCCACCGAGGAGATCAAGGCCAACGGCCAGACCATCGTCGGCCTGTTGCACGAGGACGTCGGGCATCTGGGCATCTTCGTGTCCGGCAAGGTGGCCAAGAAGGAGCACGCGCAGATCGTGGAGGTGCTGAAGTACATCCAGCACCTGCCGCCGGGCCTCTATGGCATGCACATCGACGAGACTCACCACGCCGGCGGCGAAACAACCTACGAAGTGACGCTGAAGGAGCGCAAGGTCGAGGACCTGCGCGCGATGCAGAAGTACGATCGCGTCGACGAGAAGCCGTTCGAGGCCGTGGCGGCGCTGTCGGAGCTGTCCGAACGCGCCTACGCGCTGCTGATGCGCCCCTTCGTGCGCGAGATGAATCCGGAGTGGCTGGCCAAGGCGCGCCGCGACCTGCATCCGCTGCGCGTGCAGTACTGGGCGCTGTCCGACAAGAATCCGTTCATGTGGCCGCTGCGCTGGATGGGCGATTTCACGCGCGCCAATCGCCGGCCGCGCGGTGCGGACAATGCGCTGATCCGCGGCGAGCGCTTCCAGTCCGCGGTCAGGACCACGTTGCTCGACCTGTATCGCGACCTGCGCGATGCCACGTCGGAGGCCGCGTTCTTCCACGTCTACGGCAACATGATGTCGCTGCAGATGGCCGACGAGCGCGAGGAACTGCGGCGCAAGGGCAAGTTCGATCCACGCTCCATTGCCGCCGTGCGCGAGGTGCTGGACACGATCGAGGAGGGCAGCGCGCTCGAAGGCCTCGCCCGGATGGCGATGCTGATCGGCAAGGCGGGCAGCGGCACGCGCCGGCTGTCGCAGATGCAGCGCACGCGCGAGATCCTGTCGCCCGAAGGCGAGATCGCGCACATGTCCGAGGACGAGCGCCGGCGCCTGCTGCAGGAAGAAACGATCGTCGTGGAATTCGAGCCGGAGCGCGCCAAGCATTCGCTGCCGAAGCTGCTGCGCACCAGCGAGGAACGCCGCCATGCGCACGCGCTGCTCGACCGGGCCGAGACCGATACGGCGCTCGACGAACACCAGCGCCGACTGGTGACGGAGTTGCGGGCGCTGTTGCCGGTGACCGCCGCACGGAAATCCGCCAAGCGCGCGGCGGCGCCCAAGCGCAAGCCCGTCAGCGTGCGCCCCGCCGCGCGGCGACGGTAGTCGAGGTAATGATCGGGCGCGACCAATCCATCACGCTGGCCGGGACTCGCTCGCGGGAGTGGATCGGATGGATGGGGAGGCGGGGATCGAACCTGCAACTGCCGGAATCAAGATCCGGTGCCAATCAACATGCGCGAGCCAACCCCGGCGCAAGTGACGTGATCAGGGCAGGTTAGAGCGGCTTCAAGTTTTCGAAAGCATCCATGTAGCCGTAAAGCGCCGCCGAGCCGCCAGTGTGCAGGAAGACGACGTTTTCATTCTTCTTGAAATGGTGCTTGCGGCACAAGTCAATCAGACCCGCCATGCCCTTGCCGGAATACACAGGGTCAAGCAGTATGCCCTCCAGCCGTGCCACCATGGTCACAGCTTCAACCATGCCCGGTGTGGGTACACCGTATCCGCCACCCACGTAGTCGCAATTGGCTTTGACACTTTCGCGGCTGACGCTGCCTGGTACTCCCAACAACTCGGCTGTCTTGACGGCCAGGTTGTAAACGCTGGTTTCCTGGGCTTCCCTGGGCGCACGTACGCCAATACCAAGCACCGGTATCTGGGCGCGCGAGCCTTCGAACCCTGCCAACAAGCCGGCCTGTGTGCCCGCACTGCCCGTGGCGTGAACCACGCAACTCACATTCAAACCCTGGTGATTGAACTGGTCGACCAGCTCAAGCGCGCAGACCACATAACCCAGCGCACCAATCGGATTGGAGCCGCCGCCGGGGATGATGTAGGGCTTCTGACCCTTGGCGCGCAGATCGTCGGCCAGCTTGGACATCGCGGCATTCATGTCGGTACCGCCTGGCACTTCCTGCACATTGGCACCATAGAGGTGGTCGAGAAAAACGTTGCCTGACTTCCTGTAGTTTTCAACTTTGGAGCCGGTACGGTCCTCCAGCAGAATCTCGCATTTCATTCCCATTTTTACGGCGATGGCTACCGTCTGCCGGGCGTGATTGGACTGCGTGGCCCCTTGCGTAATGATGGTGTCGGCACCCTGCTTCACCGCATCGGCCATGAGAAATTCAAGCTTGCGGGTCTTGTTGCCACCACCGCCCAGTCCGGTGCAGTCGTCACGCTTGATGTACAGATTGGGGCCACCCAAAGCCTCTGTCATGCGGGGCATGAATTCAAGGGGAGTGGGGCCGTGGGTGATGCGAATACGGGGAAAATTGGTGAGCTTCATGGAGGCTCTCCTTATTGGTGAGGATTGGCGAGGAGGCCTGGGATCAGTTGACGGCAGCAGCGAGAAGGCTGGCTGCAGATACAATTTTTCCAATCAGGACGCAGTCTTCGTCGGTCAGTGAAATGGGGGTGCGCAGATCCAGCAACTGATCCAGCACTGCTTTGGAATGGGGCATGTCCGGCCTGCTTGCAAGGTAATGCCAATGCTCATAATTGCTGGTGAATGCAACGGGTGCCGGGGTGCCAAACCACTTGATGTAAAGCCCGCGCAAACTGCACTCTTTCAGGAAGCGCTCAATTTGATGCGGCTTCAAGTTCAAAGTGAATTGAATCGAGCTCGCGACAAACTCTTCGTTGGCATCGCGCGCCGGAATCGAAACATGCTCGGCTTTTGTCAGCTCTCGTTCAAGCGTGGCGTAGATATGGTTCCAGCGCAGCCCGCGATCTGCGAGCTGGCCCACTTGCGGCCGTAACAGGCTGGCGGCAAGATTCGACATGCGCATGCTGAAGTTGGGCGTGACGTACTTCCAGCGCTCAAACACTTCAGCGGCAGGCTTCAAGATGTGCTGGTCGTACATCATGTAACAGCCGGACATCAAGATGGCCTGCGCGGCGATGTCATCGTCATCAGTCACCAGCAAGCCGCCTTCGCCAGAGTTGATGTGCTTGTAGGTTTGCGCGCTGTAGCAACCCACCTTGCCCCACGTGCCCGTGTGTTTGCCAGCCCATCTGGCACCCATGGTGTGGGCGCAGTCCTCAATGACGGCAATTCCGTACTTGTCGCAGATGGCCATCACCTTCTTCAAGTCGGCAATGTGGCCGCGCATGTGGGAAAGTAGAAAGACCTTGGCACCACTTGTCGCCGCCTTCCGCTCCAGGTCGGCCATGTCGGTCATGTAGTCAGCGCTGGTTTCAATCAGAATCGCATCAGCGCCCGCATGAGCGATGGCACCCGGCACAGGCGATAGCGTGAAGGTGCTGGTCAACACTTTGTCGCCCGCCTTCACGCCCAGCGCCTTGAGGGCAATGAACATTGCGGCACCGCATGAGCTGACGGCCACGCAGTACTTGCTGCCCACATAGCCGGCGTACTCCTGCTCCATCAGCGAAGGCTCGGGGTAGCCCACGCCCTGCTCGCCATAGCGATGCAGGCGACCCGAGCGCATCAAGGCAATTGCGCGCTCAATCGCCTCTTCTGGAATGGGCTCGGGTGTGCTCAGGTCCTTGCCGAACCACAGGCCGTCAGGCCCAGGCGGCGCGGCTGATTTTGGCGCCATCGAAGATGAAGACAAGGCGCAATCAGTTCTGATGTCCAGCGAGCGTACCCAGCTCGAAGGACTCTTGCGGGAAATACTTCTTCAATCGGATGTCACCGGTACGCGCATGCCCCTCCATGCCTTCAAGGCGCGAAATTCTGGCCGCGACCTGGCCGACGGCGCGGCTGGCACCTTGCGTCAGTCGTTGGTAGGTCACGGTCTTGATGAACTTGCCGACGCTCAAGCCGCCCGAGTAACGCGCTGCGCCCCGGGTCGGCAGGATGTGATTCGGGCCAGCGCATTTGTCGCCATAGGCTACGGTGGTTTCTTCACCCAGAAAGAGTGAACCGTAGTTGGATAAATTGGCCAGCCACCAATCAAGGTCTTTGGCAAACACCTGCAAATGCTCGGGCGCGTACTGGTCGCTGATCTCGACCAATTCTTCCCGGCTACCTGCCAGCACCACCTCACCATAGTCACGCCAGGCCGCTGTTGCCGCGTTGCGAGCCAGTTCGGGCAGGGCAGCGATCACCGACGGCATGATCTCAATCACCTTGAGTCCCAGCTCGCGAGAAGTGGTGTACAGCCAAACGGGAGAATCCGGGCCATGCTCAGCCTGGCCCGTTAGATCAGCCGCAACCAGGTTAACGTCGGCAGTTGCATCAGCGATGATGGCGGACTCGGTCGGGCCGGCCACCACATCGATGCCGACGCGGCCAAACAGAGAGCGCTTGGCCTCAGCCACAAAGCGGTTGCCGGGGCCAACGATCACATCGGCGGGCTTTGGTGAGTACAGACCGTAGGCCATGGCTGCAATGCCCTGCACGCCACCAAGTGCGAGAACAATGTCTGCACCGCAAAGCTTCATGGTGTGCAAGATGGCAGGGTTTACGCCAGCCTCCTTATGCGCAGGTGAGGTGGCCACAATGTTGGGTACGCCCGCAACCTTGGCGGTGCACACGCTCATGATGGCCGACGCCGCATGAGCGTAGCGACCGCCCGGGACGTAGCAACCTGCAGTATTGACCGGGATCAGTTTCTGCCCCGCCGTCAGACCGTTGATCAGCTCGACTTCGAATTCATGGAGCGACTCACGCTGGCGCAGGGCAAAGTCCCTGACTCGAGAATGTGCAAAATCAAGGTCGTCGAGCACGCCCTGCGAAAGCTTCCTGGAAGCATTCGCAAAGTCATCTTCGCTCACCACAATGCTGCCATGCCAGCCGTCGAGGTCCCGTGCGTACTTTTCAACCGCTTCCCGGCCATTTCTTTGTATGTCTGCCAGCAAGCGCTGTACCGTCTCGGACGTCGCGTTGTCGATCTCCTCTTGCGGCGGAGTGGATTTCTTAAGATATTCGATCGTCATGCAACGCTTTCAAGAATGTTTGTGGTGGATCAACCACGGCCCTTCCAGGGGACCACGCGGCGTTCAACGAAACGCACCAGATGGTCAAAGGCGTAGGCAATCGCCGCGATCACCACGATCCCCATGATGACAATGGGCGTCTGCAGGAATCGAGACGCTGACAAGACCATGTAACCCAAGCCGGAGGTGGCGGCGACCATTTCGGCTGCCACCAGTGTGGTCCAGCCAAATCCGATGCCAACACGCATCGCGGTAAAAATTTCCGGCATGGCTGACGGTAAGACCACGAGGCGAATCACTTGCCAGCGCGTTGCACCAAACGAGTAGGCAGCATGAATCTGTTCAATGGCCGCAGACCTGACACCGGCTCTCGCTCCCAGTGCCATGGGTGCCAGTACCGACAGAAAAATCAGCAGAACCTTGGACAACTCATCGATGCCAAACCAGATGATCATGAGCGGCAGGTAAGCCAGTGGTGGAATTGGGCGATAGAACTCGATAGGGGGGTCAAAAACTCCGCGCGCGAAGGGGCTCATGCCCATCGCAATGCCAAGCGGAATGCCGATGACACAAGCGAGCAGGAAAGCGCCAAAGACCCGCAGCGTGCTGACCCAGATATGTTCCCAAAAACTGGCGCCGGTAAAACCATCCTTCAGGATGCCCAGAAAAGCGTCTATCACCCCCATCGGCGAGGGCAGGAAAAGTGGCTTGACGAAGCCTGCATACGTGATGAACCACCAAAAAGTGATCAACCCGACAATGACGATTACGCTGATCTTGAGGCTCTCGCCTTGGCCTGGTACGCCATAGACTTCACCGGGCTTGGCAGGCTTGGCTTTCATGAAACCACCCAGTATGCCGTTGCCAGTCGTTGAACGGGCGTCACTCATCGGGGGCTCCTGCTTCGTCAGCAAAGATGATCTTCAATATTTCCTCCCGGAGAGCAATGAACTCCGCAGACGCTTTGATCTCACGGGCATTGCCAGTCTCGAAATATTGTCTGCTAAAGGGCAAGTCGAAAACATGTGAAATGCGCCCAGGGCGAGGCGACATCACGATTAACTTGGTACCCATGAACAGCGCCTCTTCAACACTGTGGGTGATAAAAAACACCATCTTGCCGGTGTCTCGCCACACTTTCAGAATCAACTCTTGCGCCCGCTCACGCGTCAGCGCATCAAGCGCGCCCAGTGGCTCATCCATCAACAAGATGGCAGGGTCACTGGTTAGCGCTCGGGCAATGCCAACGCGTTGTTGCATTCCGCCAGACAACTCGTAGGTGGCCGATTGTTCAAATTGCTCGAGCCCAAGCAGCTTGATGAAATCTCTGGCAATTTTCTCGCGCTTACTTTTGTCGTGTCCCTGAATTCTCAAACCAAACGCCACATTGTCCAGCACATTCAACCACGGCAGCAGGGCGTGCTTCTGGAAAACGACAGAGCGATCTGCCCCGGGGCCGGTGACAACTCTTTCGTTGAGTGAAATTTCCCCTTCACTGGGAGCCATGAACCCGGCCATCAGATTGAGCAGCGTTGATTTGCCGCAGCCCGATGCGCCAAGCGCCACCACGAAGTCCTTTTCATGAATCTCAAGGTCGATATTCTCGAGCGCATGTACAGGCGGTTTACCGGGCACCGGATAGAACACCGACACATTTCGGATGGCAAGTGCAGTCATTGGAAGCTTCAAGGTAAAAGTGCGAAGTGCTGACCCGACCCGCGCAGGTCAGCACTTACGGAGCAGCGCGGGCTTACTTGCCAGCAGCAGCCTTGGCAAAGTCGGCATTCACGAACTTTGCATAACTGTCAGCTGACGCGTTGATGCGGCCAACACTTTTGAGAAAGTCAGCTGTCGACTTGATCGTCGTGGCAGCTCCCCCCCCCATCCAGGCTGCCGACATGTTCACTTCGCCATCGGGGTAGGCGGCACCTTCCAATGCCGACACGACGGCAGCTGGCGTGATCCCGACATTGGTGGCAACGGCTTTGACCTTCGGCGAATCGGCGTTCCACGCGGCCTTGTTCTTGGTGTAGTCGCCGTTGATCTGGTTCATGGCTTTCAGGTAGTTGATCAAACCATCACGGTTGGCCGCGGCAAATTTGTTGGTGACGACCCAGCCATTGAAGGTGGGGAAGCCAGTTTTGGCAACAATGCCTGCAGTGGTCATCACCTTGCCGTTCTCACGTATCTTGGCCTGGACCGGATACCAGACGAAAGCTGCGTCGATCGCGTTCTGGCTCCAGGCGGCGGCGATTTCAGCTGGTGACATGCCGACGACCGTCACGTCTTTCTCTGTCAGGTTGTACATCTTCAATGCGCCCATCAGTGAGAAGTGCGCGGTGGAGCCGATCGGCACAGCAATGCGCTTGCCCTTCAGATCGGCGGGCGTTTCGATGCCAGCGCCATTTCGGGTAATCAGTGCCTCTGAACTGTCGATGGCCTTGCCTACAGAAATCATCTGATAGTCGAGCCCGGAGCTCGTACCGGCTGACAAGGGCACAGACCCGATTTCCGAGATCACAATGCCGCCAGAGGCCATGGCCGCGTTGACTTCAGCGCCAGAAGCGAATTGGCGCCACTCGATGGTCCAGCCGGTAGCTTTTTCAAGAGTTCCGTCGGCCACGATGGCTTTGTAGGGTGCCGGGTCGCCAAAGTGGCCAATGATCACCTTGGTTTGAGCTACCGCTTGAGAAGCCGGGATCAGTGCGAGGGCGGAGCTGACGAGTAGTGTTTTGAGCAGGTGCTTCATGACGGCCATTCTCCATTGGGAAAGAAAGGTTGCAAATGAATTGGCGAGTTGAATCAGGCGCACTTGCAGACTCGCACGGGTACTACCTTAAAGAACAGGTAAATCCACTTCTTTGAAAGCGTGCCAGATGGTCTTTTATCGAGTGCCAAAGTGAAGACTGCTGGATTTGTCATCGTGCTTTGAAAGTATGCGCCAGAAGAGCAACGCAGCAAGGGCGCGTTGGAGAGATGATGGAGCGTCCCCTCCTGATGGGGTTGGTACCGGCGGGGACCAAGGTGCCGCCCAGCCCTTCGATGGCTGCTGCGCTCGGGCTGTCGCGCAATACCGTGTCGCTGGCCTGGCAGGTGCTGGTTGACAAGGGCTGATTGATCTCGTCTTCGCGCAGTGGGTTGATCGCTATTGGCGATACTCTGCCTGGCCTGGCCCATCAGGCAACGCCTCTTGCTGCAGTGCAATCTGGCTTGCGATGGGATGCAAGGACGGTTTCCCGCATGGAGCGCCAGCGCAATATCATGCAGACGGCCAACTTGCCAGACTATGCCTACCCGGCCCGTTATATGCCACAACGCCCTTGCGTAACCACGTTGGACAGATCGTCGTTTCAAACGTACGCGGCCGAATGGGGGGCAGTGTGGGGCAAGCGCCGATTTCCGGCGGCAACGGGCTGCCGCGCACGCTTGTCGTGGCGCTTCCGGGTGGGCGGGGATGCCTTGACGAACGGCCGCGCCAGCGGCGCTGCTACTTCCCGATGAGGTAGCCGGATATCGTCACGCTGCAAGAAGCGAAACCCGACGGCGCGCTACGAAGGCACCCGACGCCCGGACCATTCACGCCATTGCCGTCGTGATAGACCCGGACCTGGTGCGTTCCGCGGTATTCGTCGTACGAGGCCGTCGTCCCGACGAAAGTGACCGGAATGGTAAACGGCAGCCCGGCGCCATTGACCAACCCGTAGAGCGAGACCAAGGCCGTCTGGCCCGGCGGAACGAGCACCGCCACGCTGACGAACTCCATGACGAGCCTTCGGTCCGCCGGAACGGGGGCGCCCCCATTACCGACGACTCCGGAGTTAGGAGCGTTGACCTGGACGGTCACCGTCGCCTGATAGGGTTCCGCCCCCGGCACGGTGCTCGGCGGCTTCGCGGCGACAGCGGCAGGCTGCAATGCCGCGAGTGACGCGAAGCCGGCGATCATGAGTGTCGACAGAATCGTTTTGGGTTGCATTCCATCCTCCGGTTGAACAGCGACAGGCATCGGCATGCGGGATGGCGGCCATGAAACGTCGCGACGACATACGTTTAGTAGAATGTCGATGAGGGGATAGCCGCTGGCCCCGAGAAGTATCGCGCCTCCCCGTTGGTGTTTGGGTTGGACACACAAGTGACGCCACGCGCCACGTTGCACGCTCGTCGTGCGACTCCGGTGCGGGCTACCAGCTGAGGCGCTGGTCGAACCCGAAGGCCGGGGCAGACTGGGGCAGCGGATCGGCGGATCGACGGATGAATCGAGGGTGCCGGCCAGCCGTCCGGCACGGGTATGATCGGCTGGTCACGAAGCGTCGGGTACGCATGAACAATTATACGAATCGCACCTGGGCCGAAATCGAACCCGGCGCCACCGAGCGACTCACCCATACGGTGACGGCGGCGGACGTCGAGGCGCTGTCACTCGTGACCGGCGACGTCGAGGCCTTTCACCTGCGGCAGGCAGCCCTCGGCCACGACGGCTCGGCGCCGGGCGCTGCCGCCGTCGCCCTGGTGGCAGGACTGCTCAACCGCCGTCTGCCGGGTCCGGGCAGCGCCATCACCGCGACGCAGCTGCACTACGCCGGGCGGCTCTACGCGGGCGACGTGCTGACGGTCGAGGTGCGCGCGCAGACCAAGTTGCCGGATGGCCGCAGCATCGATTTCGAATGTGGCTGTCACAACCAGCGCGGCGAGATCCTGGTCCGCGGCATCGCCACGGTATTGGCACCCACCGCGCGCATCGAGTACGACGACATCGCCACGCCCGACGTCATCCTGCGCCACAGCGACGGCCTCGGCCGTCTATTCGTCCGCTGCAAGGCGCTCGAACCGGTGGTCTGCGCGGTGGTGTGTCCGGGGGATCGCGATTCGCTGCTGGGTGCGATCGAAGCCGCGCGTCGCGGTCTGATCGTGCCGATCCTCGTGGGCCCGGTGGCCAAGATCCGCGCCGCCGCCGAAGCAGCGGAGGTGGACCTGACACCGTATCGCATCGTCGATGCGCCGCACAGCCATGGCGCCGCGGCGCAGGCGGTGGCGATGGCGCGCGCGGGCGAGGTGGAGGCGCTGATGAAGGGCAGCCTCCACACCGACGAACTGATGAGCGCGGTGCTCGACAGCGCCACGGGATTGCGCACCGATCGCCGCGTCAGCCACGTGTTCGTGATGGATGTGCCGGCCTACCCGCGGCTGCTGCTGATCACCGATGCGGCCATCAACCTCACGCCGGATCTCGACGTGAAAGCCGACATCTGTCGCAATGCGATCGCACTGGCGAAAATCCTCGGCGTCGAACTGCCCAAGGTGGCGATCCTGGCCGCGGTGGAAACGATCAATGCGAAAATGCCGTCGACGCTCGATGCGGCCGCGCTGTGCAAGATGGCGGATCGCGGGCAGATCACCGGCGCGCTGCTGGATGGCCCGCTGGCGTTCGACAACGCCGTGTCGATGGCAGCGGCGCGCGCCAAGGGCATCGAGTCGCCGGTGGCCGGCCAGGCCGACATCCTGCTGGTGCCCGACATCGAGGCGGGCAACATGATCGCCAAGCAGCTCACCTATCTCGCGGGCGCCGACAGCGCCGGCATCGTGCTCGGCACGCGCGTGCCGATCGTGCTGACGTCGCGCGCGGACAGCGTGCGCGTCCGGCTCGCGTCGACCGCGGTGATGAAGCTCGTGGCGCACGACCTGCGCGCGCGCCGCGCCATCGCCGTCTGAACGCTGCGGCGCCGATGTCCGCCGCCACGCTGGTCCTCAACGCGGGTTCGTCGAGCCTCAAGTTCTCGCTGTTCAAGCATGGTGCGCACGGACCCGAGCTGGTCCAGCGCGGTCAGCTGGATGGCCTCGCCACGACGTCGCGCTTCGACGCGAAATCGGCGGCAGGTGCGGCGCTCGGCCATCGCACCTGGGATCACGCGCTCGGTCACGACGGCGCACTCGCTTTCCTGTTCGAATACCTCGCCGCCGATGCGCTGCGCGCGCATCCGTTGCGTGCCGTGGGACACCGCGTGGTGCACGGCGGCCTGAACTTTGCGCAACCGGTCGTGGTGGACGATTCGATCCTCCTGCAACTGCAGCGACTGATCCCGCTGGCGCCGCTGCATCAGCCGCACAACCTCGCCGCCATTGCCGCGTTGCTGGACATGAAGCCGGGCCTGCCGCAGGTGGCGTGCTTCGACACGGCCTTTCACCGGACGCAGTCCGCGCTCGAGCAGGCCTACGCGCTGCCGCCGGCAATCACTGCCCACGGCATCCAGCGCTACGGCTTTCATGGCCTCTCCTACGAATACATCGCGAGCGTGCTGCCCGGCATCGACGCCGCGGCCGCGCGGGGCCGTACCGTGGTGGCGCATCTGGGCAATGGCGCGTCCATGTGCGCGATGCTGAATGGCCGGAGCGTGGCCTCGACGATGGGCTTTTCCACCGTTGACGGACTGATGATGGGCACCCGCAGCGGTTCGCTCGACCCCGGCATCCTGCTCTACCTGATGGATGAACTGAAGATGGACGCGCGCGCGATCGAGGAACTGATCTACCGCCAGTCGGGATTGCTGGGGGTGTCGGGCCTCTCCAGCGACATGCGCACGCTGCAGGCCAGCAGCGAGCCGCGGGCGCGCTTCGCGATCGAACTCTTCTGCTACCGGATCGGGCGGGAATTGGGATCGCTGGCCGCGGCACTGGGCGGTTTCGACGCGCTGGTGTTCACCGGCGGCATCGGCGAGCACGCGGCGCCGCTGCGCGAGCGGATCGTGAACGCGGCAGGCTGGCTGGGACTTGCACTCGACCCCGCCGCGAACGCGCACAATGGTCCGCGGATCAGCAAGGCCGGCGCGGCGGCGGCGTGGGTGATTCCCACGGACGAGGAGCAGATGATCGCGCGGCATACCGATGCGCTGATCGACGGGAGAACAGGATGAGCGACACGCGGATCGAAAATGACGCCCTGGGCGAAGTGCCGGTGCCGAGCCATCGGCTGTGGGGCGCGCAGACGCAGCGGTCCATCGATAATTTTCCGATCGGTGTGGGGCGCTTTGCTTTCGGCCGGCCGGTGATCCGGGCCTTCGGCATCGTCAAGCAGGCGGCGGCGAGGACCAATGCCGAGTTGGGCATGCTGACCGCCGACAAGGCGGCGCTGATCGAGCGGGCCACGCACGAAGTGATCGACGGCAAGTGGGACGGCGAGTTTCCGCTGGTCGTGTTCCAGACGGGTTCGGGCACCCAGTCGAACATGAACGCCAACGAGGTGATCGCCAACCGCGCGATCCAGTTGGCCGGCGGCATGGTGGGGTCCAAGAAGCCCGTGCATCCCAACGATGACGTCAACCGCAGCCAATCGTCCAACGACGCGTTTCCCGCGGTGATGCACATCGCCACGGTCGAGCAGATCGATGGCGCATTGCTGCCGGCCATTGCCGCGCTGCGCGCGACGCTGGATGCGAAGGCGCTGGCGTTTGCCGAGGTGGTGATGCTCGGGCGCACGCATCTGCAGGACGCCACGCCGGTGACGATGGGCCAGGTGCTGTCGGGGTATGTGGCGCAACTGGACGATGCGGCGGGCTTCGTGCGCGCCGCGCGCGATGCGCTGTATCCGCTGGCGCTGGGCGGCACCGCGGTGGGCACCGGCATCAACTCGCCCGCAGCCTTCGGCGCGCTGGTGGCCAGGCACATCGCGCAGATCACCGGCAAGCCCTTCGTGACCGCGCCCAACAAGTTCGCGGCGCTGTCGGCACACGATGCGATCGTCAATGCCAGCGCGGCGCTGCGCACGCTGGCCGGCATCGCGATGAAGATCGCCAACGACACACGGCTCTATGCCAGCGGCCCGCGCGCCGGCTTCGGCGAGATCACCATTCCCGACAACGAGCCGGGATCGTCGATCATGCCGGGCAAGATCAATCCCACGCAGAGCGAAGCGCTGACGATGGTGGCGGTGCAGGTGTTCGGCAACGACACGACGGTGGCCTTCGCCGGGACGCAGGGGCATTTCCAGCTCAACGTGTTCAAGCCGATCATGCTGCACAACGTGCTCGAATCGATCGAGCTGCTGGCCGACGGCCTGCATTCGTTCGACGAGCGCTGCGCACGCGGCATCGAGCCCAACCGCGAACGCATCCGCGAGCATCTGGAGGATTCGCTGATGCTGGTGACGGCCCTCAACCCGCACATCGGCTACGAGAATTCGGCGAAGATCGCGCTGGCCGCGCATCGCGAGGGGACGAGCCTGCGCGAATCCGCGCTGAAGCTGGGGCTGGTCAGCGCCGAGGACTTCGACAGGTGGATCGATCCGGTGGCGATGACGCGGCCGGATTGAGCCGTATTGTCGTTGTTTCCGGTAGGCGAG
>JANNYI010000387.1:0-8390 GCA_031410015.1 Betaproteobacteria bacterium
CCCCCGGCGGGTGGGGGGTCGCCTCCCCCCGGGGGGTTGGGCCCCGCAAGGCCCCCGGGGTGCCCCACCCCCCCCCTACGGGGTGAATGCGTTCCGCTTCACGCGGTCTCGCCGAGGTACGCCGCCCGCACCTTGGGATCGTGCAGCAGCGACTTCGCGTCGCCATGCAGCGTGATTTCCCCGGACTCCATCACGTAGCCGCGGCTGCTGACCTCGAGTGCCAGCTTCGCGTTCTGCTCGATCAGCAGGATGGTGACGCCCTCGCGCGAGATCGTGACGATGGTCTCGAACACCTTCTGCACCATCAGCGGGGCGAGGCCCATCGACGGCTCGTCCAGCAGCAGGAGCTTCGGTCGCGACAGCATCGCGCGACCCATCGCCAGCATCTGCTGCTCGCCGCCCGACAAGGTGCCGGCGGTTTGCTTGCGCCGCTCCTTGAGTCGCGGAAAAAGACCGTAGACGCGCTCGATGTCCGCCTTGATCGCGTCGTGGTCGCTGCGGATGTACGCGCCCATCGCGAGGTTTTCCTCGATCGTCAGCGCGCCGAACACGCCGCGGCCCTCGGGCACCATCGCGAGGCCGCGGCGGACCAGCGTGAACGCAGGCTTGCCGGTCACGTTGTCGCCGCCGTACAGCACCTTGCCCGCCTTGACCGGCAGCAGTCCGCAGATGCCCTTCAGCGTCGTGGTCTTGCCCGCGCCGTTGGCGCCGATCAGGCAGACGAGTTCGCCCTGGCCCACCTCGAGGTCGATGCCCTTCACCGCGTGGATGCCGCCGTAGGCGACTTCCAGTTTCTGCAGCGCCAGCAGGGGCGCTCCGGCGGCCATCGCGTCACATCCCCTTCAGGTTGAGCGTCACTTCGCCGCCGAGATAGGCGGCGATCACGCGCTCGTCCTTCTGCACTTCGGCGGCCGGCCCCTCGGCGATCTTCTTGCCGTAGTCGAGCACCAGCACGCGGTCGCACAGGCTCATCACCAGCTTCATGTCGTGCTCGATCAGCAGGATGGTGGTGCCGTCGCGGCGGATGTCCTCCAGCAGCGCGCGCAGCGACGCGGTTTCGGTGGCGTTCATGCCCGCGGCCGGCTCGTCAAGTGCGAGGAGCTTCGGCTCGGTGGCCATTGCGCGGGCGATCTCGAGGCGCCGCTGGTCACCGTACGCGAGGTGTCGCGCCAGGCTGTGCGCGCGCTTGTCGACGCCGACATACTTCAGCAGCTCGAAGGCGCGCTTGTGGATGGCCTTTTCCTCGGCGCGCGTGCGGGCATTGCGCGATATCGCGCCCCACACGCCGGCGTGCGTGCGGACATGGCGGCCGATCATCACGTTCTCGAGTGCGGACAGGTTGGCGAAGAGGCGAATGTTCTGGAACGTGCGCGCAATGCCCCGCGCGGCGACGTCGTTGGGCTTCATGTGTTCCAGCGGCTCGCCATCGAACGTGAACGTCCCGCCGTCGGGCACATAGATGCCCGTCAGCACGTTGAAGAGGGACGTCTTGCCGGCGCCGTTGGGGCCGATCAGGCCGTAGATCTCGCCGTGGTTGATCGTGAAGCTGACCTCGGACAGCGCCTGCACGCCGCCGAAGCGCTTGGTGATGCCGGTCGCCGCGAGCAACGCCAATTTGCTCATTCTTTGATCGCGGTCTCGAGCTCGCGCTTGCGCAGCGCGGAGGGCAGGATGCCCGCGGGGCGATAGAGCATCATCAGCACCAGTGCAAGGCCGAACAGCAGCATGCGGATCACTTCGGGTTCGAGCAGCATGTGGCCGAAGATCGCCTTCTGCACCGGCTCGACCGTGTAGCGCAGGATCTCGGGCACGAACGACAGCAGCAGGGCACCGATGATCACGCCCCAGATGTTGCCCATGCCGCCCAGCACCACCATGGCCAGCACCATCACCGACTCGGTGAGGCCGAAGCTCTCCGGGCTGATGAAGCCCTGGGTGGCGGAGAACATGCCGCCGGCGATGCCGCCGAAGGAGGCGCCCATCGCAAACGCCAGCAGCTTGATGTTGCGCGTGTTGATGCCCATGGCGCGCGCCGCGATCTCGTCCTCGCGGATGGCTTCCCACGCCCGGCCGATGCGGGAATCCTGCAGTCGCATGTTGATGACGATGATCACCGCCAGCACGATCAGGAAGAAGTAGTAGTACTTGATGGGTCCGGTGAAATCGAGCCCGAGGATCGTTTCGCGCTTGGCGAAGTTGAAGTCGCCGATGCGGAACGGATCGATCAGCGTGATCCCCTGCGGGCCGTTGGTGATGTTGACCGGCTGCGACAGGTTGTTGAGGAAGATGCGGATGATCTCGCCGAAGCCCAGCGTGACGATGGCGAGATAGTCGCCGCGCAGCTTCAGCGTGGGCGCGCCCAGCAGCACGCCGAACATGCAGGCGATCGCGGCACCGATCGGCAGGATGATCCAGAACGGCAGGTGCAGGTTGAAATGCGGACTGGCCAGCAGCGCGTAGACGTAGGCCCCCACCGCATAGAACGCGATGTAGCCGAGGTCGAGCAGGCCGGCGAAGCCCACGACGATGTTGAGGCCGAGCGCCAGGAACACGTACAGGATGGCGAGATTGGTGATCCGCACCCACGCGGTGCCCACCGACGCCAGCGCCCACGGCAGCACTGCCAGGGTCACGATCACCAGCACGAATCCGGCCCTGACGAGCCACGGGTTCTTCTTCGTGTCGAACAGTTCCTGCATCAACGGGCTCCTAGGCGCGGTCCGACACGCGCTCGCCCAGGAGGCCGGACGGACGGAAGACCAGCACGGCAATCAGCACCAGGAAAGCGAACACGTCCTGGTAGTTGGAACCGAACAGGGTGATGTATCCGCCGTCGGCGCAGCGCTGCGCCAGCGCATCGGACCAGCTGGCGAGCTGGCACAGGTTGGTGAGGTCGCCGACGTAGCCGGCGCCCAGCGCCTCGATCACGCCCAGCAGCAGCCCGCCCAGCATGGCCCCGCCGAGATTGCCGATGCCGCCCAGCACCGCGGCCGAGAAGGCCTTCAGGCCGAGGATGAACCCCATCTGGTAATGCGCGATCCCGTAGTAGCTGCCGATCATCACGCCGGCGACGGCACCCAGCCCCGCGCCGATGATGAAGGTCAGCGAGATCACGCGATTGATGTCGATGCCCATGAGGCCCGCCACCTGCTGGTTCTGCGACGTGGCGCGCATGGCCACGCCGAGCCGCGTCCGGTAGACGAGCAGCAGCAGCCCGGCCATCATTGCGAAGGAGGCGACGATGATCGCTACCTGCACGTTGGTGATCGTGGCGCCGTCGGGATTGCCGGTGATGTGATACGGCACGGTGGCGATGATCTGCGGATACGGCAGCGGATTGCGGCTCCAGATGATCAGCGCGAGGTTCTGCAGGATCATGGACAGCCCGATGGCCGTGATCAGCGGCGCCAGCCGCGGCGCGCGCCGCAGCGGCCGGTAGGCGGTGCGTTCGAGCGTGTAGCCGACCGCCATGCAGACGACGACGGCGGCCACGACCCCTGCGGCCACGATCAGCAGCGGCGGCACGCCGACGTTGGCGCCGGTGATCGCGACGATCACCGTGTAGGCAACCATCGCGCCGATCATCACCACCTCGCCGTGGGCAAAGTTGATGAGCTGGATGATCCCGTAGACCATCGTATAGCCCAGCGCGACCACGGCGTAGACGCTGCCGAGCGTGAGGCCGTTGATCAGTTGCTGCAGGAAGATGTCCAGACGCGCCTCGAGTGTTGCGTGCAACGATGACCGGATTGTGTCGGTACAAGGACTTGTAGGCAAGGCTTTAGCCTTGCACAGCGTTGCGCGAGGCTGAAGCCTCGCCTACGAAAAAAATTCCAGCCTGCGCCTCGCGCCGGCCTGCACAAAAAAAACGGCGCCCCTCGCGGGACGCCGTTGCGTGCTGCTGGTGACGTGAAGCTGTTACTTCTTCGGGGCTGCAGGCGCCGGGGCCATCGGCGTGGCCGGAGCCGGTGCCGGGGTTGCCATCGGCGCGGCCGCCGGTGCCGGTGCTGCCATCGCCATGAATTCCTGGAACGAGTAGCTCTTGCCGGCCTGCACGACGCCGACCGGGATGACCTTGCCGTCCTTCAGCGTGAAGATCGTGATCTCGGCGTTCTTGCGGTCGCCCTTTTCGTCGAAGGAGATCGGGCCGGTGGCGCCCTTCATGCTGATCTTGGCCAGTTCCGGCAGGTACTTGGCCGGATCCGCCGAATCCGCCTTCTGCATGGCGGCGATGATCAGGTTGGCGCCATCATAGGTGAACGGGGCGTATTGCTTGATTTCGCCGTACTTGGCGTTGAATGCCTTGACGAACTCCGGGCTGGCCGCTTCCACCGGCAGGCCGGCTTGCGAGCAGACCAGGCCTTCGGCGGCAGCGCCGGCGAGCTTGGCCATCTCGGTCGTGCAGGCGCCGTCGCCGAAGGCGAAGACGCTCTTGATGCCCAGTTCGCGGGCCTGCTTCAGCATCGGGCCGCCCGTGGCGTCCATGCCGCCGTAGAACACGGCATCCGGCGCCTTGCCCTTCATCTTGGTCAGGATCGCCTTGAAGTCGGTGGCCTTGTCGTTGGTCTTTTCACGCGCGACGACCGTGACGCCCGAAGCCTTCAACGTCTTCTCGACTTCGTTGGCCAGCCCTTCGCCGTAGGCGGTGGCGTCGTCGGCGATGGCGACCTTCTTCAGCTTCATGCCGGCCAGGTACTGCGCGACGGCGGGACCCTGCTGGTCGTCACGACCCACGGTGCGGAACACGACCTTGAAGCCCTGTTCGGTCAGCTTGGGGTTGGTGGCCGAGCCCGAGATCACGGGGATGCCGGCCTGGTTGTACACGGCCGAGGCGGGGATCGTGACACCGGAATTGAGGTGACCGACCACGCCGGCAACCTTCGCGTCGGCGAACTTCTGGGCAATGGTGGGTCCAAGCTTCGGATCCGCCTGGTCGTCTTCGGCCATCAGTTCGAACTTGACCTTCTTGCCGCCGAGCTTGATGCCCTTGGCGTTGGCTTCGTCGAGCGCCAGGCGGACGCCGTTTTCGTTGTCCTTGCCGAGGTGGGCGATGCCGCCCGTCAGGGGGCCGGCGTGGCCGATCTTGACGGTGACGGTTTCTTCGGCCGGGGCGGCTTTGGGGGCTTCAGCCTTCTTCGGCTCTTCCTTGCTGCAACCGTAAAACGAGACGAGCGCGGCGGCGACGAGCGTCAGGCCGAGCTTTTTGGTCATGATCATGTGAGTTTCTCCGGAGCGGAATTGGTAAAATCGGGTGTTGAGGTTGGGCAACAGAATATTATTACCCGGGCTGGCACGGGTGTCAATTTCCACCGTCCAGCGCCAGTTGTCCGCGGGGCTGTCGCCGGCAACTCGTCGGGGCCGGCCGCGCTTCGTCGTTTCCCGGTTGCCCGAACGCCCGTGCGACTGGGACAATGGCGCCCGGATCGAAAGCAGTCGAATCCAGCAAGCCGCGTTGACGCATCCAAACAGGGGGCGACCGCGGCAGCAACGGCAAGTCCGGGGCCGATCGTTCCGGCTGAGCTGAATTAGGAGAAGTCATGGGAGTTCGATTCACGCGGCGGCGAATGATCGCCGCGTTGTTGCTGTTGACGCTCGTGGCGGGCATTGGGGCCGCCGTGGCGTTCCGGATGGTGAAGAAGGCCCAGGAGGGCAAGGAGAAGGACCGCGCGGTTCCGGTCGCGCTCGAATTCGCGCCCGGCGACCTGGCCTCGGTGGAAAGCCGGGAGCTTAGCCGCTGGCTTGCCGTGTCGGGAACGATGCTTCCGGTGCGCCAGGCCACCGTCAAGTCCAAGGTCTCGGGCGACGTCCGGCAGATCACCGTGCGCGAAGGCGAAGCCGTCACGGCCGGGCAGGTGCTGGTCAAGGTCGACACGTCCGACCTCGATGCGAGGCTCCTCGAACGCCAGGGCCAGCTCGAATCGGCGCGGGCGCAGCTCGCGATGGCGGAAAAAAACCTCGGCAACAGCCAGAAGCTGCTGAAGCAGAGCTTCATTTCGCAGAATGCGTTCGACGACTCCGAGTCGAAACAGAAAGTCACCCTCGGCAGCGTCAAGTCGGCGGAAGCGCAGGTGCGCCTCGCCGAAAACGCGCTGAAGGATGCCGTCGCCACGGCGCCGTTGTCGGGCGTCGTGTCCAAACGCCATGTGCAGCCCGGCGAAAAGGTCGCGTTCGACGCGCCGCTCGTCACCGTGGTGGACCTGCGCGACATGGAACTGCAGGCGCTGATTCCGGCCGTGGACATCCCCGAGATCAAGCCGGGGATGACGGTCAGCCTCACCGTCGACGGCTTCGGCGAGCGCAAGTTCACGGGCCGCATCGAACGCATCGCGCCGTCCACCGAGGCCGGCACCCGCGCCATCCTCGTGTTCGTCGGCATCCCCAACGCCGATGCCGCGCTGCGCGGCGGCATGTTCGCCACGGGACGCATCGCGCTGTCCGCCGGCGCCGCTGTCGCGTCGCTGCCGGCTTCCGCGGTGCGCAACGAGGGCGGCCAGACCTTCGTGTGGGCCATCGACGACGGCAAGCTCGTCAAGCGCGCGGTGGTCGTGGGTCGCCGCGACGAGGAAACCGGGCGCGTCGAGCTGAAGACCCCGCTGCCGGGCACGCTCAAGGTGCTGGCGGCGCGCTTCGAGAACCTGAAGGAAGGCGCGCCGGCGCTCGTCAAGGCCACCGTGTCCCCGACACCCCGGCAGGGCTGAGCGTCATGTGGATGACGCGTGTAGCGATCAACAACCCGGTCTTCGCCACAATGGTGATGGTGGCGATCTGCGTGCTCGGCATGTTTTCGTATGCGCGCCTGCCGGTGGAACAGATGCCGGAGGTGAGCCTGCCGTTCCTCATCATCCAGACGCAGTACCCCGGTGCCTCGCCCGAGCAGATCGAGGCGGACATCACGAAGCCGGTGGAGAACTCGGTCAACGGCGCGGCGGGCGTGAAGCTCGTGCGGTCGCTGTCGCTCGAGGGCCTCTCGTCGGTGTTCGTGGAGTTCCGCCTCGACACCGACATGATCCGCGCGATGCAGGACGTGCGCGACAAGGTGGCGCTGGTGCGGCCCACGTTTCCGCGCGACGCCAAGGATCCGTTCATCCTGCGCGCCGACAACGAGAACCAGGAAGCGGTGGTGTCGCTGGCAGTGATCGCCAAAGACACCACGCTGCGCGAGCTCACGTCGATCACCGACCAGACGATCGTCAAGGGCTTGGAAAACGTGCCCGGCGTGGCGCGCATCGACGTCAACGGCAAGGTCACGCGGCAGATCCTCATCCAGATCAAGCCCAATGCGCTCAACGCGCTGGGCCTCGGCATCGACCAGGTGATGAATGCGATCCGCCAGGCCAACCAGGACCTGCCGGCCGGCCGCCTTTCCCGCGGCCAGAGCGACACCATCGTCCGCATCGAAGGCAAGATCAAGGACCCGGCGCAGTTCGGGCGCATCATCGTCGCGCAGCAGGGCGGCGGCCCGGTCTACCTGTCTCAGGTGGCCGACGTGATCGACGGCGAGAAGGAGGAGACCTCCATCGCGCGCATCAACGGCCAGCGCTCGATCACCATCGACGTGTTCAAGGCGCAGGATGCCAACATCGTCGAGACGGGCCGCGGCCTCGTCACGGCGGTGGAGGCGCTCAAGAAACGGCTGCCCAAGGACGTCGAGCTGTCGGTCGTCTTCAATTCCGCCGACCAGGTCGAGAAGAGCGTCAACCGCGTCAAGAGCACCATCCTCGAAGGCGGCGCGCTGACGGTGCTGATCGTGTTCCTGTTCCTGCACAGCTGGCGCAGCACGGTGATCACCGGTCTCACGCTGCCGCTTTCCGTCATCGCCACGTTCATCGCGCTGTACGCCTTTCACTTCTCGCTCAACTTCCTCACGCTGATGGCGCTGTCGCTGTGCATCGGGCTGCTCATCGACGACGCCATCGTGGTCCGCGAGAACATCGTGCGGCACTTGGGGATGGGCAAGGACCACAAGACGGCAGCCCGCGAGGGCACCGAGGAAATCGGGCTGGCCGTGATGGCCACCACGTTCGCGATCGTCGCGGTGTTCGTGCCCATCGCGTTCATGAGCGGCATCATCGGCCGCTTCTTCTTCCAGTTCGGCATCACCGTCACGGCCGCGGTGCTGATCTCGCTGTTCGTGTCGTTCTCGCTCGATCCGATGCTGTCGAGCGTCTGGTACGACCCCCAGGCGCACGGCGCCCAGGGGCGTGTCGGACGCGCGCTGGAGCGCGCCCAGGAAAAGATGGCGGCCGGTTACCGCCGAGTGATCGAATGGGCGCTCGACCATCGCAAGACCACGCTTTCCATCGCGCTGCTGGCCTTCGTCGGCAGTTTCGGCCTGGTGCGCTTCATCGGCACCGAGTTCGTGCCGGAAGCCGATCTCGGCGAGCACCAGG
>JANNYI010000388.1:0-2142 GCA_031410015.1 Betaproteobacteria bacterium
GCTGCGCTCGATGATGCCGTGGATCGGCAAGAACAAGCTGGTGGACCAGATGCGCAATTGATGTTGCCGTGAGACCCGGACATTCGCCCGTAGGCGAGGCTTCAGCCTCGCGGTGCCCTCCGCCCATGTAGGCGAGGCTGCAGCCTCGCGCAGCGCGCAGCGAGGCTGAAGCCTCGCCTACAATGAACCTGTGAGTTTCGCGAAGGAGGCAAACATGCAACAACGCATCGACAGGCAACGTGGATGGGTGGGCATGATCGTGATCCTGATCGCGCTCGCGATCGTGGCGTGGATGTCGAAGGATGCGCTGCTGAAGTACGGCATGCTCACCGGCACCGGTGGCACGACGGTGGTGAAAGGCGGCAGTGCCGCCACGCCGGGCGAGCGCACCGGGTCCGGTGCCGCCGGCGCCGTCGAGCGCATGGATCCTTCCGTTTCGGCGCCGGCGCCCACCGCGCCGATCGAGAAGGCCCGCGCGGTCGAAGGCATGGTGCAACGCGCCGCCGACGCCGCTGCCAGCAAGATGCCCTGACCTTGCGCCGGTTGGCCGGGGTCGGGTAGGGCATAATTCGAAGCCTTTGCTGCCCGCGGCCGAAAACATGAACAATAGCTATCCGCATCCGTACATTGCCCGCGAGGGCTGGCCGTTCCTTGCCGGCGCCATCGTCGTTGCCGCGCTGCTCACCGGGTGGGGTTACGGCTTCCTGGCCTTTCTGGCGTGGGTCGCCACCGGCTTCATCCTGCAGTTCTTCCGCGATCCGCCACGGGTCATCGTCGATACGCCCAACGTGGTGCTGTCGCCGGCGGATGGCCGCATCGTCAAGGTGGAAAAGGTGCGCGATCCCTATCTGAATCGCGACGCGCTGAAGATCAGCGTGTTCATGAACGTATTCAACGTGCACTCGAACCGCAGCCCGGTCGACGGCGAGGTGGTCAACCGCTGGTATCACGCCGGCAGCTTCCTCAATGCGGCACTGGACAAGGCGTCCGAGGAAAACGAGCGTAACGCGCTGCACATCCGCACGGCCTCCGGTCAGGACGTCACCTGCGTCCAGATCGCGGGCCTGATCGCCCGGCGCATCCTGTGCTACGTCGAGCCCGGCGCCAAGCTCACGCGCGGGCAGCGCTACGGCTTCATCCGCTTCGGCTCGCGCGTCGATGTGTACCTCGATCCCGCCGCGAAGCCGCGCGTGAGCGTGGGCGACGTGGTGGCGGCCACCACAACCATCCTCGCCGAACTGCCGTAGCGGGCTGCGACCATGCAAGACTACGATACCGAGCGCGTGGTTCTCAAGAACCGTATCCGCCGCCGCGGCATCTACCTGCTGCCCAACCTGTTCACGCTCGCCGCGCTGTTCGCCGGTTTCTACGCGATCGTGCAGGCGATGAACCTCAACTTCGACCTCGCCTCCATTGCCATCTTTGTCGCGATGGTGCTGGACAGTCTCGACGGGCGCGTCGCGCGGCTGACCAAGACGCAAAGCGCATTCGGCGCCGAGTTCGACAGCCTGTCCGACATGGTGTCCTTTGGCGCCGCGCCCGCGCTGGTGATGTACGAATGGGTGCTGCGCGACATGGGCAAGTGGGGCTGGGTGGCGGCATTCCTGTACTGCGCCTGCGCGGCGCTGCGGCTGGCGCGCTTCAACACGATGCTCGACGTAGCCGACAAGCGCTGGTTCACCGGCATCCCGAGTCCGGCCGCGGCGGCGCTGGTGGCAGGCTTCGTCTGGATCGTCGACGACTATGCGTTCGACCCCGAGCCGATCCGCTGGCTGGCCTTGTTCGTCACCGTGTTCGCGGGCCTGACGATGGTAAGCAACCTCAAGTACTGGAGCTTCAAGACCATCAACCTGCGCAAGAGCGTGCCCTTCGTCGTGATCCTGCTTTCGGTCGCGGTGATCGTGCTGCTGTCGCTCTATCCGCCGCTGGTGCTTTTCGCGGGCTTTGTGGCCTATGCGCTGTCGGGCTATGTGCTGGCCGCATGGCAGCTGATTCGCCGGCGACGCCCCGGCGCGGTGCGCTGATGGTTGCGTCGATCGCCATGCCCGCGCGCATCGCGGTGTTGGTGCCCTGTTACAACGAAGCATTGACCGTGGCCACGGTCGTTGCGCAGTTTCGCGCGGCGTTGCCGGACTGCACCGT
>JANNYI010000389.1:0-2184 GCA_031410015.1 Betaproteobacteria bacterium
TCGGGGGGGGCCGACCTCCGGCTCGAACCTGCGCCCATCCATCGCCTCGACGCGGAGTCGCTGCAGCGCGGCGCCCGCAACTACGTCAACTATTGCCAGACCTGCCATGGCCTCAAGTACCTGCGCTACGAGCGCCTGACGATTTTCGGCCTCACCGAGCAGCAGATCCAGGACAACCTGATCATGGGTGGCCAGCGGATCTCGGCGCCGATGACGAGCCCGATGTCCACCAGCGACGCGCGCAACTGGCTCGGCGCGGTTCCGCCCGATCTGTCGCTGCAGGCGCGCATCCGCGGCACCGACTGGCTCTACAACTACCTCCTTTCGTTCTACCGCGACGAGAAGACGCCCACCGGCTGGAACAACCTCGTGTTCCCGCAAGTGGCGATGCCGCACGTGCTGTGGCAGATGTCGGGCCCGACCAAGCTCGTGACCACGACCTTCGACAATCACGAGCGTGCGATCGCCGCGCAGATCGCCATCAAGGGCTTGAGCAAGCTCGAGCCGATCGAAGGTAGCAAGTGGAGGGTGATCACCGTCGCGGCCGACCCCGATGCGCCGGGCACGCTGACGCCGGTGCAGTACCAGGTGTTTGTGGCCGACCTCGTCAACTTCCTCGACTTTGCGGCCGAGCCCATCAAGAACAAGCGCATCAGCCTGGGCTTCATGGTGCTGCTGTATCTCGGCGTGCTGTTTACGCTGGTCTATTTGCTCAAGCGCTCGATCTGGAAGAAGGTGCATTGACCGCCCGTCACAAATCGTTCGCGCGGGGCACGGCAGCGTCCGTGCCCCGTTGCATTGCAGCGGGCTCCTCGGAGCTCTCGCGCCGGAAGTCCCGCCTTTCGGCTCACGCTTGACACGACGCGGCAGTTCGCCGCGCGCAGGGAGATAACAACATGATGACCCTCTACTCCGGGACCACCGACCCGTTCAGCCAGCGCTGCCGCATCGTGCTGCACGAAAAAGGCATGGATTTCCAGATCATCGACGTCGACCTGGACCACAAGCCCGAGGACCTCGCCGTGATGAATCCGTACAACCAGGTGCCGGTGCTGGTGGAACGCGACCTGGTGCTGCACGAGTCCAACATCATCAACGAGTACATCGACGAGCGCTTTCCGCATCCGCAGCTGATGCCCGCCGACCCGGTGATGCGCGCCCGCGCGCGGCTCTTCCTGCATCGCTTCGAGAAGGAGTTGTTCTGCCATATCGACGCGCTGGAAGGCAACAACCAGAAGAACGCGGACAAGGCCCGCGGCCTGGTGCGCGACGCGCTGCTGCAGATCACGCCGGTGTTTGCCAAGCACAAGCACATGCTGGGTGAGGACTACTCGATGCTGGACGTGGCGATCACGCCACTCCTGTGGCGCCTCGACTACTACGGCATCCAGATGCCCAAGCAGGCCGCTCCGCTGATGAAGTACGCCGAGCGCCTGTTTGCGCGGCCGGCCTTCTCCGAGGCGCTGACCAGCGCCGAGCGCGGGATGCGCAAGTAGGCCCGGGACCGGGCGTCCGGGGGGCTGGTTGCACCCGGACGCGCGCCCGCAGTATGCTTTCTCCATGTCCGAGCAATCCGCCAAGCCGTACCTGATCCGCGCCATCTGCGAATGGTGCGGCGACAACGCGTTGACGCCTTACCTCGCGGTCAAGGTCAACGACGAGACGCGGGTGCCGGTGGCCTTCGTCAAGAACGGCGAGATCGTGCTCAATGTCAGCCCGTCCGCCACGCGCAAGCTCACCATCGACAACGAGTGGGTGCAGTTCTCAGCGCGCTTCAACGGCTCGTCGCAGGAAGTGTCCGTGCCGATGAGCGCCGTGTCCGGCGTCTTCGCCAAGGAAACGGGTTACGGCTTCGCGTTTGCCGCGCCTACCGATGCCGTGACCTCGCTGGTGGACGCCACCGCGCCCAGGGACCTCGAAGCGCCCACGCTCACCCCCGACCCCGACAAGGGCGGCAAGGATCCGACCAAGCCCAGGACGCGGCCGTCGCATCTGCAAGTCATCAAGTAGTCCGTAGTCCCCGCCGGCATAGCTCAGGGGTAGAGCAGCGGTTTTGTAAACCGTTGGTCGTGGGTTCGATTCCTACTGCCGGCACCAAATGGACGTTTGTGGATGTTTGGTGGAACGTTTCCTTCTCCTTGTTCCCCTATGAAGAAAGTGCCCTAGGCGGAAACTACGTTTAGG